>JBGSTM010000196.1:0-1867 GCA_041736495.1 Akkermansiaceae bacterium | reverse complement strand
CGGAGTTGTGCGGGATCGAGGCGCCGGCATACGTCGCGGGCCGTTCGCTGGTTCCCTTGCTCAGACAACCGGACGCGGAGTGGGACAGCACCGCGATCACCGCCTACGGAGACCGCTTCATCTCGATCCGCAACGAGCGCTTCCGCTACATCCGCTACGCGAGCGAACAGGAGGAACTCTACGACGCCACAGCCGATCCGAACGAATGGCGCAACCAGATCGCGAATCCGGAGTTCGCCGCCGCGATCCGCAAACTGCGCGCCGCCGTTCCGCCCCTTTCCGAAATGGTGAAACCCATGCCCACCAAACGGGGCGCGAAAGATGAATAGCAGCCGTTTCATGTTTAGCCGCCGAAACCGCCCGAAGCCTCCGCTGCCGCAAATCCCGGGCGCGTCGCTCCACGCCAAATCACCGCGATCCGACAGCGCCATGCTTCCCAAACCACTCCGCCGGGCTGTCCTGTCAGCGCTGGTGCTCCTCGCCAATGCGCCCCGCCGATGGTTCGCCCGCCAAACGTGTTCAGCTCGCACAACTGTGCGAACAGGCGTGGCTTTTCGGCAACAATGCCAGGCGTGGAAAGCGCCGTTAACACCTGCAAGGGTAAGCGCAGTCGAAATGAACCCGAGGCAATTGTAACCCTGTGAACCGCGTCGCGTCTTGGATGTGATCCCAGTTATCTGAAGCCCAGCTTTTCAAACCCCATCCACCGATCCCCCGATGAAATCCATGATCTGCCTTATTCTTTGCCTGCTCGCCGCCCCGCTGTTCGCTGCGCCTGCTTATCCACCCACATTCACGGATGCCCGCGTCGAGACTTACCGAAAGGTCGGCTCCACCGAACTGAAGCTTTGGATTTTCGGGGAGTCGGATCCGAAAGCGAAGAAGCCCGCGATTGTGTTCTTCTTCGGTGGTGGTTGGAGCTCCGGTTCGCCGGCCCAGTTCGAGAATCAGGCCCGGCATTTCGCCACGCGCGGCATGATCGCCATCACCGCCGACTACCGCGTGAAATCTCGGCACGACGTCCGAGTGGTAGAATGCGTGAAGGACGCCAAGGCCGCCATCGCCTGGGTCCGGGAAAATGCCCAGCGTCTCGGCATTGATCCGGACAAGATTGCCGCATCGGGAGGCTCAGCCGGTGGTCACCTTGCAGCCGCCACCGGCACGCTCAGCGGCTTTGGCAGTGACGAACGTCCCAACGCCATGATCCTCTTCAATCCCGCCAGCACGCTCGCTCCGATCGGGGACTGGAACCCGCCGGCGAGTGCGGGGGACAAGGTCGGCATCGACCGATTGGGCGCGGAGGCAGAGGTGATCTCACCGGCGCATCACATTGGTCCGCACACTCCGGCGACTCTGATTCTTCACGGCAAGGCGGACACCACGGTTCCTTACGCCTCCGTCGTCGCGTTCGAGAGTGCAATGAAGAAGGCAGGCAGGCCGTGCAAACTCATCGGCTACGAAGGTGCGGGCCACGGCTTTTTCAATCGCGGCGCGGATTATCCCAAGACGCTCGCTGAAGCCGACGCCTTCCTCGTCGATCTCGGCTGGATCAAATAGTGAAACTCCATTTCAAAACGGCCACCTGACCACGCAGCGACTTGAAAGCGATTTCCCATCAACAAAAGGAATCTACCATGAGTGCAAAAATAATGGGTTTTGGTGACGTCGGTTTTCGGTTCGCTTTCAGCGGGCTCATACCCGAGCCGCCTGAAAAGCGATCTCCTGTCCGTGTGTCTCACTGGCTGCCGCTGCCGTTCGTAATGGCGATGATTCTTTGCGCCGGGCTCGCGTCGTCGTCGCACGCGCAAGCGGACGGGAAAGCCAGGAAGGGCAATGAGCGCAAAGCGGCGTTGGTCAGCGCTGCGGT
>JBGSTM010000147.1:0-16579 GCA_041736495.1 Akkermansiaceae bacterium | reverse complement strand
CGGACCGAACGCCTACATCCGCGGAGCCACCAGCATCGGCGCGAACTGCTACGTCGGCAATGGGGCGGAAATCAAGAACTCCATCATTTACAACAACACCTACATTTCGCGGCAGTGTTACGTGGGTGACTCGATCATCGGTACGCACGTGACCCTCGGAGCCGGCACCTGCACGGAAAACCACCGCCACGACGGCCGCCTCCACGTTTCCATGATCGAGGGAAAACCCGTGGACACCGGCCGGCTGAAGCTCGGCGCGGTATTGGGCGACGGTGTATGTACGGGTGTGAACACCTCGATCGAAGCTGGAATCAAAATCGGAATCTCGCGCACCACCCAGGCGGGGTCCTACATCGGCAGGGACCTACTGTGACCAAATCGTCACACGCGAGGATTTCGTGCGCTCGCCCCTAGCCCGCTACTTTGCCTGAGAAATGCATCGAATTCTGATTGTCGAGGACGAACGTGACATTGCTGATTTGATCGGCTTCAACCTCCAGCGGGCCGGTTATGAAATCCTCAAGGCACACGACGGTGTGGAAGGAACGGAGGTGGCCCTGCGCGAACGGCCGGATTTGATCCTGCTCGACCTGATGCTCCCCGGGCGCGACGGATACTCGGTTTTCCGTGAACTCCGCAGGGACCCCCGCACGGCCAATACTCCGGTGATCATGCTCACCGCCCGCGCCCAGACCGAGGACCGCATCCAGGGGCTCGAAGCCGGAGCCGACGACTATCTCACCAAGCCCTTCAGCCCGTAGGAACTGATGCTGCGCGTGCAGGCCATTCTCAAACGCTCCGAAGCCCCGCCCGGAGCCGTGGACTTCACCTACGGACCCTTTCGTTTCGACAAGAACTCGTTGAAATTCTATCTCGACAACGAACCCGCCGAACTCACCTCCACCGAGTTCAAACTCCTGCTATTCCTCTGCGAGCGCTCCGGCAAGCCCCAGGACCGCAACGACCTGCTCCGTACCGTCTGGGGTTACAGCGACGCCACCCACAGTCGCACCTTGGACACCCACATGAAGCGCCTCCGGCAAAAGCTCGGTCCTCACGGGTCGTGGGTTGAAACCGTCCGTGGCATCGGCTACTGCGTTGCGAAAGCAAACGCATGACCACCGCCATCTCGATCTTCGCCGCCCTTACGGCACTCGCCGCTCTGGTCATCCTCGTCTATCGCAACCGTGGCAACCGCAAACAATCTCAAGCCGAAATCGATGCTTGGAAACTCCGCCTCGAACTCGACCTTAAAAAAGCCCGGGAAGAGCGCAATCTCCTGCTGGACGCCCTCGGCGACGCCTTCCTGCTCGTCGACTCCGAGGCGAACATCCGCTTCGCCAACGAAGCCGCGCGCTCGCTCTTCGGAGCCCGCGAGCTGCTCAACCGGCCGGTTAGAGAAGCCTTCCTCGACCCCCGCCTGGCAGACGCCCTGCTGCGCTGCCTCGCCACCGGCGAGCCCGTACAGTCCCGCGTGGTCCTTCCCCAGCAGACCTCCCCGCGCGGCGATCTCGAAAACCGCGGCGTCAATGCCTGGATCATCGATGCCGCCAAACTCTCCAACCCGTCCGACGGGGATTCCAACACCCGTGTCATGATCCGCGACGTGACCGCCGAGCACCAGATCGAACAGGTCCGCAAGGACTTCGTTGCAAACGCCTCCCACGAGCTGCGCACGCCGCTCGCCATCATCAACGGTTATCTGGAAAACCTATTGGACGACGACATGATCGAGGAGCCGGAAATGGCGCGCCGGTTTCTAACCATCATGCGCAAGCACGCCGACCGCATCTCGCGCATCGTCGAGGACATGCTGGTGATTTCCCGGCTCGAATCCGGCGAGGCGAACGCCCTCAAGGTGGAGCCTTTCAAATTCCGCTCCTGCATCAAGGACATCCTCGAGCGCCTCGAATCCGTCATCCGCAACCAGCAGGCCGAGGTCACGGTCATCATGCCGGATCCGGACCTGGTCGTGCAGGGCGACCGCTTCTACTGGACCCAAGTGCTCTTCAACCTGGTGGAAAACGCCCTCAAACAGAACCCCTACACCGGACTCAAGGTCGGCGTCGGCTGCGAGCGCGCCGGCGAGAACATTCTCATCTGGGTCACGGACAACGGCGTCGGCATTCCCAGCGCCGACCTCCCGCACATTTTCCGCCGCTTCTTCCGCGTGGAGAAGCACCACTCGCAGCAGGAAATCAAAGGCACCGGCCTCGGCCTGTCCATCGTCAAGCGCGCCGTGGAGGCGCACGGTGGAACGATCAGCGTCACCTCGGTGCCCGGCAGTGAGACCAAGTTCCTCATCACGGTGCCCCGCGAACTGCGCTGAGCCTCGCAGGAATTGCAACCTAACCGGACGGTGACATGCACTTGCTGCACGCAGGTCTTCGTGCATTTCACCCGAACTCCGCCTATCAGAAGCCCGCGATCCGCCGGTGCGCTGGAATTTTCGGACACTCCGATCAATACGCTGCTAGGACCGGTGCCCTGTGGGGCAAGAAATCACGAAAATCCGCACGGCAACTGCACGCGGAAAGCAGTTCCCACACCCGCGTCCGTCAAGGACCGCCCGTTCCATCAACCGGCATCCTTGCGACGTGAGATGAAACATCACCCATGATCCAACATCCCGCGCACGTGTCAGGCTTGCTTCCTGCACCACAGTCCCAACCCCTGAAAATGAAAGGAGCGGAATTTACGGCGAAGCGACTCGCGCTGGGCATGCTACTTTCCGCACCCCCACTCCATCAGGTTATTATCTCAACTCCGGACTTCCAGGAAATCCGGGCAACCTGGCCGGGATGACCTTGGACCCCGGACGCTATAAATTCACCAGCACCGCCATGATCACCGGGGCGGACCTGACATGAAAGCAGCAGGTTTCGCGGTCATAAGAAATACTTGTCCCGCTTACGACAACTGGACATCGTCACCGCCATCTCGATGACCTTATCCAACCGACATTGCCTTCCCATGAAGAACCTCGTCTCCCGACTCTCCAAGCTTTCCAGCACCGTACTTGCCCTCACCATCATCAGTTCCCCAATCCCCTGCCCCGGACAGGAAAACATGAGCAACCCAGTCATCACCACCGAAACGAAAAAAGACGCCGACGGCAAGGATGTGCTCTACATGTACATCGACGGCGTCAAGGTCCACGAGACCGATCCGCTCAAGCAGCCCTTCCCTCCCATCGTCACCCCGGGCGAGCCGCCATCCTTCACCGCCGCTCCATCCGATGCCATCGTGCTCTTCGACGGCAGTGAAAAGGCACTCACCGAAAACTGGACCGATACGGAAGGCAAGCCCAGCGGCTGGAAGGTCGTGGACGGCGCGCTCGAGTCGGTCAAAAAGGCCGGCTACATCCAGACCAAGCAGAAATTCGGCTCCTGCCAGCTCCACGTCGAGTGGGCCGCCCCCGCGAACGTGCAGGGCGACGGCCAGGGTCGCGGCAACAGCGGCGTGTTCCTGATGGGCACCTACGAAGTGCAGGTGCTGGACAACTACGACAACCCGACCTACGCCGATGGACAGGCCGGAGCGCTCTACGGGCGGCAAAAACCCCTCGTCAATGTCTGCCGCAAGCCCGGCGAGTGGCAGAGCTACGACATCATCTTCCACCGTCCGCTGTTCGATGAATCCGGCAAGGTCACCCGCCGCGCCACTTTTACGGTGCTTCACAACGGAGTGCTCGTCCAAGACCACACCGTTCTGAGCGGCGGCACCGGCTGGATGGGTCCCCATGCCGCCTCCGAATACAAGGCCCACCCCGACAAGCTTCCCATTTCCCTTCAGGACCACGGCAATCCCGTGCGTTTCCGCAATATCTGGATCCGCGAATTGAAGGACTGACCGACAGCCATCGCGGGCCAAGCTCCTTCATTCACCATGGACCTGAAGCAATTCGCCGAACTCGTTAAAACCGAGAAAACGAATATTCTCACTCGTTGGCGGCAACAGGTTCGGGATATTCCCGCTGCACGCCATCTCGACACTCCCACGCTCAACGACCACATTCCCGACTTGCTGGAAGAGCTGGCCACCGCGTTCGAGATCGGCGCAACGCAAACCATTCCCGAGGCGCTCGCCGAGGACAGCGCCATTATCCATGGATTCCAACGGCTTCAGGATGGATTCGACATCGAGGAAGTCGTCGCCGAATACAACATCCTGCGCGGCTGCATCCACGACCTCGCCCAGGAAAACCACTTCAATCTCCAAGGGCGGCCCTTTCACATCATCAACCGGGTCTTCGATCAGGCCATCGGTCTCGCCCTGCAAACCTATGCCAACCAGCGGGCCCGCGAAGTCCAACTGCGCCGGGAGGAGTATCTCGCATTCGTCGCCCACGACTTGTACACCCCGCTGTTCGCCATTTCACTGGCTGGTAGAAATCTTGAACGCAGTCTCCCGAAAGGATACACGGAGGACGCCGCCCAAATGCTGAAAACCCTGCGGCGGGGAGTCCATCAGCTCGAAGATCTCGTGAACAAGGTCCTGGAAGAAAACACGAGTCAGGAAGAGGAACCCGGACTCAAGCTGGTCCGGCGGAAGTTCGACTTGTGGCCGCTGGTCGAGGCACTCTTCGAGGACCTGCAACAGGTCGCCGAACAATCCGGCACCCGCATGGTCAACAGCGTGCCGTATGACCTGATCGTCTATGCCGACGCCGGACTGCTGCGCCGCATTTTTCAAAACCTCGTTTCCAACGCCCTCAAATACACACCTCACGGGGAAGTGATCGTCGGCGCCCGGGAACTAACGGAGGACGGAACCGTCGAGTGCTGGGTCAGCGACAACGGAGCCGGAATCCCGGCCGAACTCGTCGGCAAGGTCTTCGACAAGGGCGAGTCGGATCCCGCCACCCCGGACGGCAACGGCCTGGGCCTGGCGATCGTCAGGACCTTCACCGAGGCACACGGAGGTAAGGTCAGCGTCGAATCCAATGCGGGAGAGGGCGCGACTTTCCGCCTCACCCTGCCGGCGAAGGAACAAATCTAGCAGCAGAGTCGTAAGGAGCCACGACACTCTTGTCGTTGGGTGGAAGGAACGACGATGAAATGCGCTTGAGCAGACCTCATCGACCTCGATTCCGCCAGCACCACAGGAGTGTGGCGCCACCCTATTTCACGCGATAGTGCCCGGTGAGCGGAAACTCGAACAAGCGGTCCTCCTCGCGGGTGCCGCCGCCGATGTTGTGGATCACCAGCGGCACGCCCGCCGCCGATTTACGGTCGCTGACGATCATGATGTGCGGCAAATGCGGCGGCACCGTGCAGGTGACCAGATCGCCCGGCAGGAATTTCCCGGGATCCTTGGCGGCGGTTAGCGGCAGCTGATAGCCCTGGCGCTTGAACCAGGTCTTCAAATTCGGGACGCGGCGGTGGTCGATGTTTTTGTCCGGCCGGGACAGCCCCCAGTTCTTCGGATAGACCGCGAAGTTTCCGCGCATGTCCTCGTGGACGAGCTTCTGAAGATCCTTCGCCAGCCCCACGCGCATAGCGCGGATGATGACGTCCGTGCAGACACCGCGGTCGTTAGGGACATCTCCGTTCGGATAGGCGAGCGCGGTGTACGCGGGATCGTAGGAAACGGTAACTCCGATCTGCTGCCGCGCCGAGGCGGCGAGTTTCTCACCCGGCTGCGCGTGGAGAGTAAGCAGTGAAAGCAGCAAAAAAGCGAAGGTTTTCATTTTCGTATTTCAGTCATCATCCCGAACACTCCGATCACACACAGGTTCCTAACGGAAAACATCCGTGCCCGTCCGGTCGACATCGAGATCCGGTCGACCAGCAGACATCCACAGACGGGTAACAGAGAGTGCGTACCGATCATCATAGGCCAGAAACATGTCCGCCTATCCCGGCAATGCACGCCCAAACTTTCACATCCTCAGCCTTCCAGTTTCAAAAACTCCCTCGCTGCTGCCGTGATCACCTCCACCTCCTCGAGCGAAAGGACCTTTTTCCCCTCGAATGCCCACACCGTGCCCGGCCACGCGGGATCATCCTGCGAACGCCCGACAATGTGAATGTGCATCTGGCGGACCTGGTTGCCGATGCAGGCGACGTTAAGCTTGTCCGGTTGAAAATGGTTGACCACGAATTCGGAAACCCGGCGCATGGCGAGCATGACTTCTTCGAACTGTCCGGGCGGGAGCTGATGGAGGTCCTCGATGCCCTCGACCTCGGGCACGAGCAGGAACCACGGAAACAACGCGTTGTTTTTTAACAGCAGCCGGCAACCACCAAGTTGCCCGAGTTCGAAGCCGCCGGCGGCGAGGCGGGGATGGATCTCAAATGCCATGGCCCGAGCAAGACACACCGGAACGCGTCTGTCACTCCCGGATGGAGGCTCGAACTTCCCCTCCCTGGTCCACTCCTCCCCACACCGTGTTAGAACCAGGGCCGTCCTGGCAGAAGCCGACCACAATCAGATATTTTAACAGAAACAGTTTTTTACCTCGCCAGATCAAATCCCACCCAACAGCTTGCACGGGTAATTGAAGAAGTGTGTTCAATTGCACCTCCCGCCCCCATCCACACCACGACCTGCGCACACCATGCCTGTCCACCGCACTTCCGACTTTTCCGTTAGCGGTCCCGGTCGCGACAGGAACCGGCGCATGGATCGATGCCACACCGGCCCCACCCCCTCCACTGCGGTCCCGAAAATTTCTTCTGCGGTCCCGGTGGTCACCACTGCGCAACCGCCGACCCTTTCTGGAATCCGGAAGACCTCGTCTGCGGTCCCGAATTTCTCTTCTGCGGCCCCGAAAACACACGCTGCGCTGCCGATTTCACCCGCCCTTGGCACGAAATCGCCCGCTGCGCTCAGGATCTTCCTCGCTGCGCCCCCGGATTTCCCGTCTGCGGTCCCGATTCCCCCTGCCGCGACCTCGACATTCTCCGCAATCGTATGAATTTCAATCAATTAAACACTCTCTACTTGAACCAAACACCAACCACCGATCCCCATGACACCTGAAGACCCCACCGCCCCAACCGCCCCGGCTCCCACCGAACCCGGCACCACCCCCTCGCTTCTGAACGAGGCCCAGCTCGCCTCCCTCACCAAGTCCGAGGAAATCTGCCGCACCGCCCTCAAGGCGGATTACCTGCTCGCCCTCGTCACCCTCGAAGAGGGCGAGGAACCCGGCGAGGACGAAGTTTCCGAAGCCGCCATCACCGCCGTGCTCACGCTCTGCGAGTCCGCCCGCGGCAAGGGTTCCGCCGCCGTCAGCGCCACCGGCCGCAAGGCCCAAAGCACCGCCGACGAGGAAATCGCCGAAAAAGCCCTCGTCGCCGTGATCCGCGAGTTCCAGGCCCGCGCCCGCCAGAAGCATTTCTCCAAAAATCCCGAAGCCCTCGCCGAATACGGCATCGGTCTCAAGATCTCCAACAGCCGCGCCGTGCTCGAAGGCTGGGGCCAGACGATCCACGACAAGACCGCCACCGACAAACTCCCCAAAATCACCGACGCCAAACGCGCCGCCCTCAAGGCCGCCCTGGAAACCTACAAAAACACCCAGACCGGCCAAGCCGGTGCCATCGGCGAAGCCAGCGTCACCCGCCTCGATCGGAATTCCCTCGTCGAGCAAGCCACCGAGCGCCGCATGTGGCTGCAATTCGCCGCCGATGCCGAGTGGCCCCACACCGACCCCGCCAACTCCCCCATCCGCCGCGAGTTCCAGCTCCCCGCCACCCGCGCCTTCATCGGCTAAGCCGTCGCTCCCCATTCCCGGCTCCACCTGCTCCGCAGTCAGAGGAGCCGGGATTCAGGGGACCACCCGCCAGTTCGAGGATTCTCTCACTTCGAAGCTTGAAGTTCGCAACACCACCATGAGCAAAGCCAAAACCAGCACCATCGATGTTCGCGGAACGGCCATATCGATACTCACCGGCAAGGATGGCGATTTCGTATCCCTCACCGATATGCTCAAAGCGAAAGACGGCGAGTTTTTCATCTCCGACTGGCTCCGCAACAGGAACACCGTCGAGTTCCTCGGCATCTGGGAATCCGTGTTCAACCCGGATTTTAATTCCGGCGAATTCGCCACAATTAGAAGCCAGGCCGGACTCAACAGCTACAAGATAAGCGTCAAGGAATGGGTTCAGAAAACCAACGCCATCGGCATCAAAGCAACTGCGGGCCGCTATGGAGGCACTTTTGCCCATCCTGACATCGCTTTCGAGTTCGGCATGTGGATCAGCCCGGAATTCAAGATCTATCTGGTCAAAGAATTCCGTCGCCTCAAGGACGAGGAAAACGACCGCCTGAAGCTCGATTGGAACCTCCAGCGCACCCTCGCCAAGATCAACTACCGCATCCATACCGACGCCATCAAGGACACCCTCATTCCGCCCTCCATCACCAAGTCACAGGCCACCGCCGTCTATGCCAGCGAGGCGGACCTGCTCAACGTCGCCCTCTTCGGCCTAACCGCCAAACAATGGCGCGATGCCAATCCCGAAGCCGAGGGCAACATCCGCGACCACGCCGCGCTGGAGCAACTCGTCGTCCTCACCAATCTCGAAAGCCTCAACTCCGTGCTCATCCGCCAGGGACTGCCACAACCCGAACGCCTCGCCACCCTCAACGATATCGCCATCACCCAATTGCGCACCCTTCTCGCCGCCAGCAGCGCAAAGCGCCTCAAGTAGTCTTCCTCTCCCCATTCAAAAATCAAAAATCATCAATCGTCATTCGGAAATCTTCTTCTTCCTCACCATCCGCCCTTCATTCCTCTAATTCCCCCACATCGGTCTAACCTCATCCGCCCCTCGCCTCTTCAACCTCTTCCTCTTCACTTCAACGTTCGATGTTGGGCGTTCGATGTTCGATGTTCACTTCCCTCCACCATCCCCAATGTCTGTTATTTGGGACCCCGTCGCATTGTTGATTTTTGATCTGACGAATCGGCACCTCTTCCTCTCCCCAATCAAAAATCAAAAATCATCCATCCCACTTCCCATGGTCTTCCCCCTCACATCACGCGCCGTTCGAAGAGTCCGCCGACCTCGCCAATGCTTGTCAGTCGGGACTATCGATGGATTTTTCTTGTGATCATCTATTTGGAGCGACATACCGTTTTCGTCCTCAATCAAATGATGAGCAAGCCCGCAATGATGGGAATGGGAGCCAGTTTCCTGGCCGGAACTCTTTTATCCTACGGATGGGGGTGGATGAAACGCCCTGAAGATATCTCGGGGACGCCTGTTCTGAACGCCGGGAAAGACGACCCCCGGCCAGCGATCCGGGAGATGCCTGCTCCATCAGCCGCACGTCTACCCGCCTTGTCGGAAACCTTTTCTATCACATCCGTAAGAAAAGCCTTCGATCACCACGATCGGTTGACAGAGCAGGACTTGCTGGTCGAGGCCCGGCTTCGGTGTCTCATGTTCGCGGTGCCAAGGGAACACTTGGAAGATGTCCTTCAGCTTTTGTTGGAGATGGAAAACCCGGGCAAGTTTCAGGAGGTGGCCTGTGCGTTGTTCAGTCGCTGGGCGGAGTTGGATCCTCTCGTCGCCCTGAATATGGCGGAGGGAGCGGGAGTCTTCTCATCCCAGGCCCGGAGAGGCGTGGTCACGACCTGGTTGAACACCGATCCCGATGCGGCCCTTGATGGCATTCTCAGCCAAGCGTCACCGGGGGACCTCCCGGCGATCAAGGAGTTCCTGGGCTACAAGGGGGTGATGAAACCCGAAGAGGCTGCCAGATTGGTTGACAAGATCTTTGAAAGATGGCCCGAGGCGGATTCGAAGTTGTTTGCGTCCGTCGCCAACCAATGGGCGAAGACCGAACCGGAGAGGGCGGCGAAATGGGCGGCTTCCTACGATGATATGAGCGTCACCCAGCCCTTGCTCAAGGAGATGGCCGTCGAGGTTTCAAGGTTGGTGGGCCGGCCTGCCCTGGAAGTTTCCAATATGATCATTGATCCCAAGCTGAGGCAGGAGGCGAGGAATGAGGTGATGGGCAATTGGGGCCGGAATTACGGGGGCTTCTCCTTGAATCCCGAAGCGGGCCCGGGTCGGAACATTTCGGAGGGTTTCCCTGCCGACTGGACGAACGAAGATATCAGGATCTTCTCCCGTTCGTTTGTGGATAATTTCGCCGAGCGGCTTCCGGACCTGCTGAGGATTGCCAAGGATGATGCCCAACGAATTCTGATCTGCGAGAGCGCGGTCAATGGAGTTCAGAACATCGATCCTGGCAAAGTCCGTCTGGCGGTGGAATCATTGTCTGATAGCTATGCGGAGGGCCCGGAGGGCAGGAAAAGTTTGGAGGGATTCATCAAGCGTTGGAACGATTTCGATGCGGGCGCGGCCAATGCCTGGCTTGAGGCACAACCGGCAGGGTCAAAGAAGGACGCCATGGCGTCGAAACTCGCGGCAGAAGGGGCCAAGCCATGAGGTGGGGGAAATATGGTTTGATGTTTTTGCTGGGTGCGTTGATCGGCCAGGGTTTGACCGGGTTGGCAGGTTCCCAAAGCAAACGCGGTGACCACCAACCCCGAAGTGGGGAGCCGCAAAATCCGGCCGCGGGACGCAAGCGCCCGGGCGTCACGGGGATCGATGGCATTCTCCGCTCCGAGATGGGCATCTCGGAAAAGGGATTCTCATTTGAGGCAACCACCAAGCGGTTGCACGACCAACCGCTGAGTCCGCAGCGGACCCGTGCCATGCTCGCGTATGGAATCCAGGCAAGGGACGGGAAACGGCTGATGGAGGATTTCTTGAAGGGAGAGATCGGCAGCCTTGAGCTGGATGCGGTCGTTCGGAGGCTTACAACGGAAGATCCGGATGAAATGTGGAGGCTTAATTCCGAGGCAAATATCAGCGTCAGGTCATGGGAAGATTCCATGACGATCATGAATGCGATCATTCAGACCCTTGCCCAGAATGATGCTCCTGCGGTGACCGATCGCTTGAATGCGATGGAGCCAAGTCGGCATCGTCTCTTTATTGCCAATCAGTTTAAATCCTATTGGGCGCAACATGATCCCGCGGCGGCGGCCATGGGTTTCGATGAAGCGGCCAAACTAAGTTCATCCGGCAAATTATTTGCCGAACAGATTGTGAAATCGTGGAATTCAAAAGATCCTTCCGCGATGACCACCTACATCGACCAGATGCCCGCAGGTTCGACCCGTCAATTATTTGAGAAGGCGCGTGAAAAGCTCCCGAAGAAATGATGTTAGGTCGAGCTTTCCTTTGGCTGCGACAAAAGCATTCTCCACGGATTTGAGCGTGAATGCCTCGGGGTCAGTCCCGACGAACAAGCATTTAAGGGACGCTCAGGGTGAAAAGATTTCCGGATCTCCGGGGCGGTGGAAGGAGAGGAAATCGCTGAGGTTGAGGGTATGGAATCGTTTCGCTCCGGCTTTCCGTGCGGCGACGTGATGCAGGTAATCTTAGATGGCCCCGCCACGCGCTCCGCGCAGTTCGGCTTCCTCGAAGGCCGTGAGGAGATCGGACTCATCGAGATGGCAGCTCTTGCGGTGGCTGGTGGAATGGCTATAAAACGCCGCAGCACGATGAATCTCCGCCGCTTTTACCCGTTGAATGGATTTCCGCAGCAGCGGCAGATCTGGTCGTGGATCTCGTTCGACGTGGCGAACCAGTCGTTCACGCTCATCATCAACACGCTGCTGTTCTCGATCTTTTTCTCGCAGGTGGTGATCCAGAACGACGCGATCGACGATCGGATCTGGGCGCTGACTTACGGTGGCAGCATGCTGCTCACCGCGCTGGTTTCCCCGCTGGCGGGAGCGGCGGCGGATGAACGTTGTTGGAAAAAACGCTTCCTGATCGGCTCCGGGCTGATGTGCGGGATTTTCACCTGCGGGCTGGGATTCATCCAACCGGGACAAATGTGGCTTGCGATCCTGCTTTATGTGCCGGCGAACTTCGCGTTTGCGATCGGCGAGAATTTCCTGGCCAGCTTCCTGCCGGGACTCGCGAAACAGGATGAAGTCGGCCGGGTGAGCGGATTTTCCTGGGCCTGCGCCTACGCCGCCGCGCTGCTGCTGCTCATCGTGACGGCCGGGGCGATGGTGGTGCTGAAAATGGAATCCGCCGACTGCTGGCGGCCGTTTTTCGTCTTCGCCGGACTGTGGTTCCTGGCATTCACGATTCCCACCATGTTGTGGCTGCGCGAACCGCAGGTCGCGCGGGTGATCCATCCGGGGCGCAACCTGCTCACCGCCGGATTTGTCCGGCTGGCGGAAACGCTGCGCGATACGGCACGTTACAGGGATCTGGCGATTTTGTTAGTCGCCTCGCTCTTCTATGGCACCGGGATGAGCGTGGTCGTCTTCTTCGCGAGCAAGCTGGCGGTGGAATATGGCTTCCAACAAGTGGACCTCGTCGTCTTCGTGGCGGTCATCACCGTCTCGGGCATCATCGGCACGATCATCCCCACGCTCTATCAGGACAAACTGGGCCATCGTCGCTCGGTGCTGATTTTCCTCGTGATCTGGCTGGCGACGGCGCTGGGATTCGCCTACTACGCGCACCTTTACGAGGCCCATGCGCAGAGCGGCATGACGGACAAGTATCCGACGTGGCCGCTGTGGCTGGTCGGAAACCTGCTAGGCTTTGGCCTTGGCTCCCTGGGATCGGCGAACCGGGCGTTCGTGAGTTACCTCGCCCCGCCGAACCGCGAGGCTGAAGTCTTCGGACTATGGGGACTGATGTGGAAGTTGTCCGCCATCATGACCTTCCCCTTCGCCTGGGTGAAGGACACCGTGGGGACATCGGAAGCGCTGCTGGTGCTTGCCGGATTTTTACTCGCCGGGCTGATTCTCACGCTGTTCATCAACGAGCGCCGCGGCCATGCGGCGGCGATGGAACTTTGATTGGGGAATTTTCCTAAGAAAACCGGTTCTCGGGCGTCGCTCTTCTAGAAAGAACGAAAGCCCATGAACCCGAATTCCGACCCACAAGCCCAGCCGCACCCAGCGCCCGTCTCTCCGAAGCAGTCCATCTGGCAAAAGCTCGGGGCGGGCTCGCTGACGATTTCCCTGATGATTCATGTGGCCTTTCTGGCCATCGGGGTCATCTGGGTCATTCAAGTCGTGACTCCCGAGGAAAAAGTGGTCGATTTCCTGCCGAAATCCGGCGGTGGCGGTTCTCCGGCATCCGATGTGAAAGCGCAGAAACAACGCTCCCACATGATGCAGCCCGACCTTTCGCGCACCGTCGCTCTCAACGCCATTTCCAACCTGACGCTTCCCGAACCGGATCAACTCAACCAAATGACCTCGCTCGGCGGACTCAGCTCCGGCGCGCTTTCCGCCGGTCTCGGCGGTCCCGGGGACGGCGGCGGCATGGGCGACGGTTTCGGCACGGGATTCGGCAGTGGACTGCTCCCCGGCATGAGCGACGGCCTCGGATCCAAAAACCCGTTCGGCCTCCAGGAAGCCAACTCGAACGGACTGGCGGGAACCCTCTACGACCTCAAGCAGACCGACGACCTCAAGCCGTCGGACATGACGGTGGGCGAAATGCGCGAAAAGTTGAAGGACATCGCCAAACGCGGATTCAAACCGCGCGATTTCTCGAAATATTACAAGGCCCCCACCACCCTCTATCAGACCAAATTCCTGATCCCGTCGATGTCCGCGGACAAGGCGCCCGCCGCGTTCTCGGTGGAGAAATACGTGCAGCCGAAACAATGGTTCGTCGTCTATCGAGGCAACGTCCAGGCCCCGAAAACCGGGCGCTACCGCTTCGTGGGTGCCGGTGACGACGTGCTGATGGTGAGGTTCAACAACCGGCTCGTCTTCGACTACGGTTACACGATGGCCGCCACCGGTGGCGGAACCGGCGTCATTTCGGAGGAAAGCTTCAACAACGACAAAAACTCGGACGCGATCCGGAATTTCAAGCGCCTCAGCCCGATGCCCGTTCCCAGGGAGACTTACCAATACTCCACGACACCCACCATCAACCGTGCCCTCGGCGGTTTGGCCGTAGGACCGGAATTCCAAGTCAACGCCGGCAGCACCTATCCGATTGAAATCCTCATCAGTGAGATTCCCGGCGGCATCTTCTCCACCTCGCTGCTCATTCAGGAGGAGGGCGTCACCTATCAGAAAGACGCTGCCGGCCTGCCGATCCTGCCGTTGTTCCGCCTCGATTACTCGCTGCCCGACCCCGATATGAAGGGCGAGGCACCGCCCTTCGATCCGAACGGTCCGGTGTGGAAATTCATTCCCGGAGGAGTGAAGGAGGACATCTAACCCGTCTCAATCCTCCGGCTTTCCGAGTGCGATGAGCACGATCGATGGCACCGGCAGCGGCTTGCCTAGCAGCAGATCCTCCAGCAGATTCTGCAGCCACGGTCGCGAAGCGGTCACGCTCTCCACCACCACGGCATACTCACCACCCGCGCCGGTGACCCGATAGCGTTCGATCTGGATGCCCACGGGGATCTCCTCCCCTTCCAGGGTCAGCTCGGCGGAAATGGATTTCTCGCGGCTCCGGATCCGCAGGTCGGTGAGTTTTCCGTAGCGGTCGAGCCGCGACGCGAGTAAGGATTTCGCCGCGGTGGACGAGAGACTGTCTTTAAGGGAGGTGAACATGACTGACCGATCATCGGCCTGCAGGCGAGCCGTTTCAACCCGCTTTTCCGCCATGAGTTTTGACCGTCTCGCACCCTATTACCGGTTCATGGAGATTCTAGCCGCAGGTGGCGAACTTCAGCACTGCCGCCTCGCCTTTCTGGATGACATCCCGGTGCCGCGCCGGGTGTTGCTGGCAGGCGAAGGGCATGGGAGATTTCTTCCCGAGTGTGTCAGACGCTTCCCGCAAGCGGAGATCGTGGTGGTGGACCTCAGCTCGCGGATGTTGCAAATCGCAAGCGCCCGGACCACCTCGGACCGCGTGACGTTCGTCCACGCGAATTTCCTCGAATGGGACGCCCCGCGCGGGAAGTTTGATCTCATCGTGACGAATTTTTTCCTCGATTGTTTCCCGCCAGAAGAACTCGCCGCGGTGGTGGAACAGTTAGGCTGGCACGCAGCGCCGGATGCGGAATGGCTGCTCGCGGATTTCCAAATTGCCCCCGCCGGTCCCGCCCGCTGGCGGAGCAGGGCGATCCTCGCGCTGCTCTATCGTTTTTTCAGAGTCGTCACCGGACTCCGTGCAAACGCGCTGGTGCCGCCGGATGATGCCTTGGGAAAAGCCGGATTCACCCTCCACCGCCAGGTCACCCGCGAGTGGGGGCTGTTGAAAAGCGAGTGGTGGCGGCGGCCGGGTTGAAGAACCGGCAAGAATGCCCGTATCACTTGCGGGCGACCCGAAGCGGGTTTATGACTCCGCCCGGATGCCATTTCGACTTGAGAGTGACTACCAGCCTGAGGGGGACCAGGCGCAGGCGATTGCCAAGCTGACGAAGTCGCTGGCCGCAGGGAACCATCACCAGACCCTGCTCGGTGTGACCGGATCCGGGAAAACGTTCACGATGGCGAACCTGATCCGCAACCACGGCAAGCCCACGCTGATCATGAGCCACAACAAGACGCTCGCGGCCCAGCTTTACTCGGAGTTCAAGAACTTCTTCCCGCACAATGCGGTGGAATACTTCGTGTCCTACTTCGACTACTATCAGCCGGAGGCCTACATCCCGCGCAGCGACACCTACATCGAGAAGGATTCGTCGATCAACGACGAGATCGAGCGGCTCCGGCTCAGCACCATGGGTTCGCTGCTGACGCGGCAGGATACCATCGTGGTGGCGTCCGTTTCCTGCATTTATGGCCTGGGCTCGCCGGACGACTATCAGAACATGATGGTGCCGGTGTGGGTGGGCCAGAAGCTGACGCGCGAGGAGTTTTTGAGCTCGCTGGTGGGCATGCTTTTCGAGCGCAACGACATCGCCTTCGGCCGTGGGAAATTCCGGGTGCGCGGCGATGTGGTGGAGGTGCATCCGGCGTATCTCGACGAGACGGCGATCCGCATCGAGTTCTTCGACGACGAGGTGGAGCGGATCACCAGCATCCACACGCTCACGGGCCATGCGATCGACCGGTTGGAGAACCACACGTTTTTCCCGGCGAAGCAGTTCGTGACGCCCGGCGACAAGATGAAGCGGGCGATGGTTTCCATCCGCGAGGAGGCGAACAGACAGGTGGCGATGTTCGAGAAAGAGGGGAAACTCATCGAAGCGCAGCGGCTGAGGATGCGGACGGAGTATGATCTGGAAATGATGGCGGAAATGGGATTCTGTCAGGGAATCGAAAACTACTCGCGCCACATCACCGGGCGCGAAAAAGGTGCGCGGCCGTACACCCTGTTGGACTTTTTCCCACGGGATTTCCTTCTGCTAGTCGATGAGAGCCACGCGACGATCCCGCAGGTCGGCGGGATGTATGAAGGTGACAAGAGCCGCAAGACGGTGCTGGTGGATCACGGATTCCGGCTTCCCAGCGCGTTGGACAACCGGCCGCTGCGCTTCGAGGAATTCATGCAGATGACCGGCCAGCGCGTTTATGTTTCGGCCACGCCGGGGGCCTTCGAGGTCATCAACTCGCGGCCGGAGAACAAAGGCTTCATCGAAGTGAAGGGCCGGGACG
>JBGSTM010000113.1:0-5415 GCA_041736495.1 Akkermansiaceae bacterium | reverse complement strand
CCAATCCCCATCCGCCATGTCCATCGTCCTCGACAGCAAAATCCCGTCCGGCCCGCTTGATCAAAAATGGTCCAAGCACAAGATGGACTCCAAGCTCATCAACCCGGCGAACAAGCGGAAATTCACCGTCATCGTCGTCGGTTCCGGCCTCGCCGGTGGTGCCGCCGCCGCCTCGCTCGCGGAAATGGGCTATCAGGTGAAATGTTTCTGCTACCAGGACAGCCCGCGCCGCGCCCACTCGATCGCGGCCCAAGGGGGCATCAACGGCGCGAAAAACTACCAGAACGACGGCGACTCCGTCCGCCGCCTTTTCTACGACACCATCAAGGGCGGCGACTTCCGCGCCCGTGAAGGCAACGTCTATCGCCTCGCCGAGGTTTCCAACTCCATCATCGACCAGTGCGTCGCCCAAGGCGTCCCCTTCGCCCGCGAATACGGCGGCCTGCTCGACAACCGCTCCTTCGGCGGCTCGCAGGTGTCCCGCACCTTCTACGCCCGCGGCCAGACCGGGCAGCAACTCCTGATCGGATGCTATCAGGCACTCGAAAAGGAAATCCACAAGGGCGGCGTGAAGATGTATGCGCGCACCGAGATGCTCGACCTCGTGCTCGTCAACGGACACGCCAAGGGCATCGTCGTCCGCGACCTGAACACCGGCACCATCTCCACCCACGCCGCGGATGCCGTCATCCTCGCCACCGGCGGCTACGGCAACGTCTTTTTCCTCTCCACCAACGCAATGGGCTGCAACGTGACCGCCGCCTGGCGCGCCGCCCGCCGTGGGGCGCTTTTTGCCAATCCCTGCTACACCCAGATCCACCCGACCTGCATCCCGGTTAGCGGCGATTACCAGTCCAAGCTCACCCTGATGTCCGAATCGCTCCGCAACGACGGCCGGATCTGGGCTCCGAAAAGCAAGGAAGTCGCCGCGAAACTCCGCAAGAAACAAATGTCCGCCGCGGATGTCCCCGAGGACGACCGCGACTATTTCCTGGAGCGGAAATATCCGTCCTTCGGCAACCTCGCGCCGCGCGACATTTCCTCCCGCGCCGCCAAGGAAGCCTGCGATGACGGCCGCGGCGTAGCCCCCACCGGCCTCGGCGTTTACCGCGATTTCCGGGATGCCACCAAGCGCCTCGGCGAGGACACCATCCGCTCCCGCTACGGAAACTTGTTCCAGATGTATGACAAGATCGCCGGCGAGGACCCCTACAAGGGACCGATGATGATCTATCCCGCCGTCCATTACACGATGGGCGGACTCTGGGTGGACTACAATCTGATGTCCAACGTCCCCGGCCTCCACGTGCTGGGCGAAGCGAATTTCTCCGACCACGGCGCGAACCGCCTCGGTGCCTCCGCCCTCATGCAGGGCCTCGCCGACGGCTATTTCGTCATCCCCACCACCATCGCCAACTACCTCGTCACCCAGAAACCCGGCACCGTCAGCACCGACATGCCCGAGTTCAAACAGACCGAGGCCGAGACCCGCGAGCGCATCAACAAAATGTTTTCGATCAAGGGCAAGCGCACCGTGGACTCCTTCCACCGCGAGCTGGGCATGACCATCTGGGACCAGTGCGGCATGGCCCGTTCCCGCGAAGGACTCACCGAGGCTCTCACCAAAATTCCTCAAATCCGCGAGGAATTCTGGGAAAACGTGCTCATCCCCGGCTCCGGGGCCACCGCCAACATGGAACTCGAAAAAGCCGGCCGCGTGGCGGACTTCATCGAGTTCGGGGAAATCATGTGCTACGACGCCCTCGCCCGCGAGGAATCCTGCGGCGGCCACTTCCGCGTCGAGCACCAGTTCTTTGACCACAGCCCGGAAGTCATTTCCGGCAGCACCCAGGCCGGCGAGGCCCGCCGCGACGATGCCAATTTCGCCCATGTTTCCGCATGGGAATACAAAGGGCCTGGCAACGAGCCAATCCTCCACAAGGAGCCGTTGGTGTACGAAGAGACCCACGTTTCCATCCGCAGCTACGCCTGATCAGCCGAGGCGTAGGTTAGAGAGTCAGGGCACCCGGGACATTTCGTCCACGGTGTTCATCGAAAATTCCGCTCCTGAGCAACCTCTCCGGAATAAATTACTAATTTCGTGCGTTTTTCTGAATCCGATGGTCTGATTCCTGCGAACCACTGGGTGAAACGTCAACCCCTCGCTACCATGGCCTACGACTCAGACAACAGCATGAAACTCTATTTGCGGGAAATTTCCCAAACTCCACTTCTCACCGTGGATGAGGAAAAGGAACTCGCAGAGCGCATCAAAATGGGCGATGCCGAGGCCCGCACCCACATGATCAAGGCGAACCTCCGCCTCGTCGTGAAAATTGCCCACGATTACTCCGGCTACGGGATGTCGCTCAGCGATCTGATTTCCGAAGGCAACATCGGCCTCATGAACGCCGTCGAGCGGTTCGACCCGGAAAAAGGCGGCAAACTTTCCACCTATGGAGCCTGGTGGATCAAGCAGTCGATCAAGCGCGCGCTCGCCAACCAGTCCAAAACCATCCGCCTTCCCATCCACATGGTGGACAAAATCGCCCGCATGCGGCGCATCGCCTCCATGCTCGCCGAAGCGCTCGGACGTGAACCGACCGACGATGAAATCGCCGCCGAGCTCGGCTTGCCGCGCCAGAAAATCGCCATGCTCAAGCAGGCGGCCCAGCGGCCAACCTCGCTCGACGCCCCGGTGAACGAAGGCGAAGCCACCGAATACGGCGAGATGATCAGCGACGAGTCCGCTTCCGATCCGTTGGAAATGCTCACCGACAAGAACCTGCAGGACCAGATTGGCGGTCTGCTCTCCATCCTCAACGAGCGCGAGCGCCGTATCATCGACGAGCGCTTCGGTCTCAACGGCCTCAAGCCGATGTTGCTGGAAGATGTCGGCCGCGAGTTCGGCGTCTCCCGCGAACGGATCCGCCAGATCCAGAACTCGGCCCTCGCCAAAATGCGCAAGGCCCTGCTCAAAAAGGACAAGCCTGTCCCCACGCCCTACAACCCCGGCCTAGCCGAGGCATGATCTAACTGGAGCGCGGAATTCATTCCGCGCGACAGTCGGAGTGCCCGCCAAGAGGAAAACTCGACGCAGAAGCAGGCCAATATCTGCTCGTTAAAGAAAGTTTTCCCGAAAACGATCCGCACTGGCAGATGCAAGTTTCTTGCAAGTCACAACCAGCGGCTCCAAATTGCCGCCGTGCGCGGCTCACCCCTTCTCCGATTCATCCTCCTCACTCTCGCCCTCGCGGCGACGGGAATCGGGTTGATGCGGGTGACCGCGGCGCGGGATACCCGCTCACCGGCGGGGCCGGAGCTGGTGGACATCAAACCGACCGTCGAGCCAACCGTCATTCCATTCCGCCTGCTGCTTTCAGCGCCGGCCGCCGAAATCGAGATCGACACCGGAAAATCCATCCGCCCGCCCGTCGATGGCTCGCCGATCTCCGGAATGGTTCAGCTTGATCCGACGAACCCCCATGTCGGGTTGATCGTCCGCTGGAAATCTCCCGCTTCCGCCGGCGAGCGTCGTTTCGCCAAGCTCACGCTGGAAGCGCCGGGACAGGAGACATTCACCCATGTCTTTGATGCGGCCGGCGATATCGACGATTTCATCGAACTCCCCTTGCCCGCGCCGAAATGAGCGAAACCCATCACGACTGTTGCGCCCACCACGGGCATCATCACGAACTGGTGATCGATCAGGTCACCGTCAGTTACCGACGGGTGTTGGCGCTGGAAAACGTCTCGCTGGCGACTTCCTGCGGCAACCGCGTGGCCCTCATCGGCCCGAACGGCGCGGGAAAAAGCACGCTGCTCAAGGCCATCGCCGGCCTGGTCCCGCGGGACAGCGGCACCATCCGCTGGCGCGGTACGGCGGTGAAAAAGTGGTCGCGCGAGTTCGCCTATCTGCCGCAGCGCGAGGAGGTGGACTGGTCGTTCCCGATCACTGTCCGCGGGCTGGTGGAAATGGGCCGCTACCCGCAGACCGGCTGGTGGCGTAAATTTTCCGCCGAGGACACGTTAGCCGTGGACCGCGCGCTCGACTCGCTGGCACTGATGGATCTGCAGGACCGCCAGATCCGCGAACTTTCCGGCGGCCAGCAGCAACGCGCCTTCCTCGCCCGCGCGCTGGCCCAGGAGGCGCACGTGCTTTTGTTGGACGAGCCGTTCACCGGACTCGACCGCAACGCCTCGCAACTTCTCGGAGACCTGCTCGCCAAGCTCGCCCTTGAGGGCCGGCTCGTCATCGCCTCCCACCACGATTTGAACAGCGTGCCGCGCTTGTTCGATGAAGCGCTGGTCCTCTCCACCCGGCCGCTCGCTTTCGGACCGGTGGCGGAAATTCTGACGCCCGAATTGATCGACCGCACGTTTCACGAGCCCGTCATCGTCGCCTGACCCATGGATTTCGAACTTCTCACCAATCCGTTCTATCAACGCGCACTCGCCACGGCGGGCTTCATCGGATTTGCCAACGGCTTCTTCAGCGGCTTCGTCGTGCTGCGGCGGAACGCTCTATCCGTCTCCGCGCTGTCGCACACCATGTTACCCGGCATCGCGCTGGGGATTTTCCTGACCGGAGCTCTCAGCCAGTGGAACGCCTTCCTCGGCGCGATGTTCGCCGCCTTGTTGGTCGGGCTCGGGTCGGTGGCGGTGGCGCGGGGAAACCGGGTGGAACAAGGCACCGCGCTCGCAGTGCTCTACACCGCCGCTTTTGCCGCAGGGATCGCCTTGCTGCCGAAACTCGATACGCGCCAGGAACTGGAACACTGGCTCTTCGGCGACATCATCGCGGTGGGAAACGCGGACATCTGGATCGCCTTCGGCATCGGCGCGTTCACGCTGCTGATCACCAATCTGTTGATGCGCCCCATCCTGCTCACCCTGTTCGAGCCGAACGTGGCCGCGGCGCAAGGCGTGCCGGTGCGCGCGATCCAGTATCTGATTTTCGGCCTGCTGGTACTCGCGCTCGTCTCCTCTCTGCAGGCCGTCGGCTGCGTACTTTCGGTGGGATTGTTAGTTACTCCTGCGGCGACCGTCTCCCTGCTCACCGACCGCACCTCGGCACTTTTCTGGGGCGGCGGCCTGATCGGTGGAGTCGGCTCCGTGGTGGCCGTCCTGCTGTCCGGAAAATTCGGAATCGCGCCAGGTCCGGCGATCGTGATCGTGCTCGGGTTGCTGTTCGTCGCGGCCTATCTTTTCAGTCCAAAATATGGCTTGCTGGCACCGAGAAGCCGATGACGGGCAAGCCTTCACTCGAGATAGGTAAGCGATCAACAGAGCACCTCTCGCATTTTTGCCAGATCTCTGGCGGCTATGGCATCTATGCAACCCGGATCTCGATGGTGTGACTGGCCGCCGGGCGGGTTTTGATCCAGTTGGCGGGCAGCAGGGCTTCGAGTTCTT
>JBGSTM010000064.1:0-1891 GCA_041736495.1 Akkermansiaceae bacterium | reverse complement strand
TGCGGCTGACCCTGGTGGCCGAAGAGGCCGGCTCGCTGACCGCCGGCTCGCCGATCTTTTACCGCGGATTCGAAGTCGGGAGAATCGAAAGCCGGAACCTCGACATTGAGGGCCAGCGGGTCACCTACGATGCGTTCATCCAGGATAAATACAGCGCTCTCATTCGGAAAAACACCCGCTTCTGGAACACCAGCGGCATCGACATCAGCGCCGGTGCGGACGGCTTCAAGGTGCGCACTCCTTCCTTCCAAGCGATGCTGTCCGGCGGTGCCACCTTTGGCGTGCAGGACGGAATCGAACCTTCTTCCGAGGCAGTGGATGGCACGAAATTCACTCTATTCGAAAACGAGGATGCGGCGAACAGCTCCACCTTCAATCCGACAATGAAGTTCGTCCTGCTTTTCGACCAGTCCGTGCGCGGGTTGGTGAAATCCGCCCCCGTCGAGTTCCGTGGGATTCCAATCGGTCGGGTCGCGGATATTTCCTTCGACTATCTGAAACTGGAGAATGATTTGCGCATTCCGGTGCTGGTGGAAATCGATCCCTCGCTGCTGCGCCAAAGGGCCGCCGAGGGCATCAACC
Source organism: Akkermansiaceae bacterium (assembly GCA_041736495.1). GTDB lineage: Bacteria > Verrucomicrobiota > Verrucomicrobiia > Verrucomicrobiales > Akkermansiaceae > Luteolibacter. Next base: position 1,309 of record JBGSTM010000064.1, on the reverse strand, counting down.
AGGCGGATCAGGAGTTCCTCGCCGGTGAAGTTGACCGGGGGCTCCGGGCTTCCTTGAAAATCGGCAGCATCCTCACGGGTGCGTTGTTTGTGGACTTCGACTATTACAAGAACCCGCTGCCGGCCGAGTTCGCCAACGTGGGGGATTTTCCTTCGATTCCAACGATTTCCTCCGGCTTCGCCCAGTTGGAAACCAAGTTCTCCGCCATTCTCGACAAGATCCAGGCGCTTCCAATCGATGAGACGATGACGAAAATCGGCGTCGCCGCCGACGAAGCGGCGATCACCGTGGCGGAGAGCCGGAAGGCTCTCAAGGAGATCCAGGAGACCACCGTTTCCCTGCGCAGGACGCTCGATTCCGCGGAGTTCGCCGCTTTGCCGGGCGACATGCGGAACACCCTTGCCGCGCTTGAGAAATCCGTCGCCAGCGTCGGCCCGGAAGGCGCGATCCAGGGCGACCTGCTGCGTACGCTCGATGAACTCCGCTCCGCGTTGAGATCCATGAACGCAATGGCCACCTCCATCGACGAAAAGCCCAATTCACTCATCTTCGGCCGGGAATCCTCGGGCAATCCGATTCCAAAAGCCCCCAAAGGCAAACGCTGAGCCCATATCCCATGAACCGATTTCTCATCCTCATCGTCGCCTCGCTGCTGGCCGCGTGCACCCAGCCAAATAAATCCTTCTACGTGCTCACCGCCAGCGGCCCGGTGCCCTCCGGCGGGGGCGTTGCCATCGGCGTGGGTCCCGTCTCGCTCGCCGAATACATCGACCGCCCGAACCTCGTCACCCAAGAGGCACCCAACCAACTCGCCGTGGCGGAAGACCATCGTTGGGCGGGAGACCTTTCCGCCGGTGTCGCCCGCGTCGTCGCCGCGAATCTGGGCCGCAACCTGAAGTCCGGCAACGTCCGCACCTATCCGTGGCTGCGGGACGAGGAAATCCGCTACCAGGTGACGCTCGACGTCCGGCAGCTCCACAGCGAGTCGGACGGTTACGCGATCATCGAAGCCGGTTGGCGGGTCTATCAATTGCCCGAGCGGCGCCTGGTCGCCTCCAGAACCTTCACTGACCGCGAAGCGCTCGAATCGGACGGCTACAACGCCAGCGTGGCGGCCCAGTCACGGCTCATCGGCAGGCTCTCTGACACCATCGCCACCAGCATCCGCTGACACAGGCATTTCTGCCTGTTCTTCCCCGGTGTCCGCTGGATCTTCCTCTTCCGAAGCCGCTTCCTCGACTTCCACCGGAGCCGGCGTGCGCCCGTTGTTTTCCAACAGAATGAAAACCTCGTTCTGCACCGCCTCCAC
>JBGSTM010000057.1:0-14553 GCA_041736495.1 Akkermansiaceae bacterium | reverse complement strand
AGAGCGCGGAGGCGGCGAAGGCGCGTTGCTCGGCGTGGCGGGCGAGAACTTTCTCGTAGTGTTTCGCGGCGGCGTCGGAATCGCGGGTGACTTCCTCGGCGTAAAGGCCGTCGCGCAGAAGGTCGCGTAGCGGTGGTTCTTCGGCGCGGGCGACGGAGGTGGCGAGGAACAAACAAGCTGCGGCGAGGCGGAATGAGTTGGAGTGCATGGGGGTGAGTGAAGCCAGTTTCCTGAGAGTAATTGTCATGGAATGGTCATGAGATCGAGGGAATTACCCGGCGGGAGCGTCACACCGGATTTGCTGCCTGTTCTTGGGGGAGACTGTGGGTTGTTAAAGAACAGGCTGTATTGCCTGTGACACGCTCAGTGCACGGTTTCGAAAACGCCGCCGCCTAGCAAGCGGCCACCGTCGTAGAGGGCGCAAATCTGGCCTGGGACGATGGCGCGTTGCGGGCGTTGGAACTTGAGGTGGATTTTCCCTTCCGCGAGCGGCTCCAACGTCGCCGGCTCGGCCTTGGCGCGGTAGCGCGGTTGGGCGTCGATGAGGCGGCGGATGTCGAATGGTTCGTTGAGCGCGGTTAGCGTGCCGACGGTACATTCGGTAGCATAGAGGCCGGCGGATTCCGGGGTGTCCCAGCCGACGACGAGGCGGTTCCTAACCGGATCCTTGCCGACCACGACGTAAGCCATGCCATCGCGCGGTGAGGCGACGCCGTGGCCTTTGCGCTGGCCGAGCGTGTAAAGATGCAGCCCGCGGTGTTCGCCGAGGATCTTGCCGGATGGATCGACGATTTCGCCCGGCGTATCGGCAACGTAATGGCGAAGGAAATCGCTCATTTTCACCTGGCCGAGGAAACAGATGCCCTGGCTGTCTTTTTTCTCGGCCACGGGAAGATGGAAGCGGCGGGCGACTTCGCGGACTTCCGGCTTGAGCATTTCGCCGGTCGGGAAAAGCGCGTGGGCGGCCTGGTGCTGGGTCATCAGGGAAAGGAAATAACTCTGGTCTTTGTTAGGGTCCGCACCACGGAGGATGGCGGCGGTGCCGTCGCTCAAGGTCCGGCGGCGGGCGTAGTGGCCGGTGGCGACGTGTTCGAATCCCTGGGAGAGCGCGTAGTCGAGGAAGACGCCGAATTTCATCTCGCGGTTGCACCAGACGTCGGGGTTCGGCGTGATGCCGGAGCGGTAGCCTTCGATGAGATACTCGACGATGCGGTCGCGGTACGAGTCGATGAGATCGATGACGCGAAACTCGATGCCGAGTGATTTCGCGACCGCACGGCCGTCCTCGATATCCTGCTCCCACGGGCAATCGCCGGGGATTCCCTCGTCATTGATCCAGTTCTTCATGTATCCCGCCGCCACGTTGTGACCCTGTTCCACGAGCAGCGCCGCCGCCACCGCGCTATCGACTCCTCCGGAGAGTCCTACCAACACCTTCGCCATGGCGGGAGCTTGGAACATCCGGGCGGGAACGTCCAATGCGGATCTCGGGTTGCGGGGAATTGAAAAGCCACCGCGGCGTGGCGGGATCAAGCCTCCATCGGCTTGCCGCCTAGCTGATTTGCTTTTTCTTTCGACTTGCCGGATCCCTCGACGGCCCGGGCGATGATGCCGAAGACCAGGATCGCGAGGATGACGATGTAAAACTGCCAGATCGTTCCTTTTCCGGCGGTGAAGCCGTAGTTGTGGAGGCCGACGCCGAGGAAATTCACGTGCCACCAGGAGAAGGTGACGACCGCTCCGGTGAAGACGGCGGCGTAGTGCAGCCCCCACTCCTTGATGTAGCCGCCGAGGCGGGCGTGGAGGATGGAAAGCGTCCACAGCACGATGAGAAGCGCGCCGTTTTCCTTGGGATCCCAGCCCCAGAAGCGGCCCCAGGAATCGTTCGCCCAGATGCCGCCAAGCACGGTGCCGATGAGTGATAGAAACAAGGTGAGGCAGATCATGCCGTAAACCGCGCGGGTCAGCGAGCGGCGGATGTCTTTATCGCCATCGTCGAGACGCAGTCCGCGCATGAGCAGATAGCCGAAGGAGAGGAAGGCGCTGAGCAGTCCGGCGGAATAACCGAGCGTGATGGTGAGCACGTGGATGGTGAGCCAGTAATTGGAATCCAGCACGGCGACGAGCGGGTCCATGTTGTCCTTGGCATCACCGAGTTCGAAACGGCGGGCGAGGATGATGAGCAGGGTGCCGAGAATGGGTGCCACGCCGAGCGAGAAACGGCGGCGGGTCATCCACTCCATGATGAGCGCGATGAGCACGGAAGTGGCGGCGATGAAAATGATGGTGTCATACAAATTCCCCACCGGCGGGCGCTGCATGATGATGCTGCGTTTCACGATGGGAATGATGCAATACACCAGGCCCGCTGTGGTGGCGGCGAGTGTGGTCCAGTAGAGAACGTTTGCCGTCCTGCCGTGACTAACCGTCCACATCGCCAGCGCGGTGAGGGTGCCGAAGATGAAGAAGACCAGCGCGTAGAGAAACCAGTTCTTCTGATAGTAATCCGCTTCCAGCGGGACATGCCGGTATTCGCCGCGGGCTTTGGCACGCTCGGCGAGCCGGTCGCGGACGGTGGTAAGCTCCTTGCGGAATCCCGCTTCGTCGCTGACAGAGCGGGCGGTGGTTTCGAGCATCTTGATGTCGGCGATGGCGAGCGCGGGATCCTTCTTGGGTTCCGTGATCGGGAGCATGATCGCATTTCCAGCACTCAGCCAGATCGAGTCCTTGGGGTCGGCGGGCGGCAGGATGAAGAGACCGAATTTCGCGAAGTTCGCGGCGTCAAAAACCTGTTCCATCAGGCTTTGGAGATGGTGGTCCATCGGCTGGCCCTGCGCTTGCGACTGGGCGACCTGCTGGCGGATCTGCGGGGCGGTGGACATCACGGCGCTGATGTCCGCGCGCTGGTCGGGTGCGCCGTCCTTGCCGGAGCCGTGAAGAACCACGCCGAAGCGGGCGAAGCCGAAGTAGCCCAGCAGACTCTCGTAGTTGCGCATGTTATAGGCAAGGTCGATGGTCTGCGTCTGGACCGGGTCGCGTTTGTCCTTCTCGATGGCCTCGTAGGTTTTGGCGAGATCCACGAGTTTTTCGCGGCCGGGCTCGATGTCGGCGTAGCTGTATCGGTCGCGCTTGCCGCGGGTCTTCACGCCGATGGCTTCGAGCACGGCGGAATTGTCGATGCGGAAAGTGGGCAGGTTGACGGCGAGCTGCGGACGGAACAACGTGTCCATCAGCCAGGCGGTCGGTTTGATTTTGAACTCCTTGCCGTCCGCGCCCTCGATCTTCATCGACCGCGCGCCGTGCAGACCTAACATGGTGAATCCGGCGAAGGTGGAAAGCGGCTTGATGCGGCCGCCATTCTGGAGCGGGATGGTTTCGGCGATTCCGAGCGTTTTCTCCGCCCACGGCGTGTAGCCCTCGACCTTGCGGACCTCGCCCTTGGGCATGTTGTCGACGACCACGTTGGAGAGCACGGCGGCGAGCAGAAGCATCGCAAGCCCGGCGGCGATCCAGCGTCCGATTTTGGAAGATGAGTTAGACATGGCGTTTCTTGCGTGAGGTTCCGGCGAGGAAAGTGCCGAGTTTGATCAGAAAGGTGACGGCCATCCCGAAGGAGACGATCCACAGGCTGTATTCCGGCCACTTGTCGGCGGGATTCCTAACGATTTCAAAGACCGAATACATCTTGTCTCCGGGACCGGCACCTGGCGGGCCGTAGCTGGCTTGGAAAAACGTGAGTCCTTCGTAGCGCATCGGTTCGTTCATCTGGATGGTGACCTTGGCCTCACCGCCGTTTTCGATGCGTGTCACGTTGCTGACAAACTTCGACGGCCGCATGGTGCCGGGATGGAAGGCGGCGGTGAACTTGTCGAGCTTGAGCGTGAACGGCATGGGCCACAAACGCTTGCGCATGTCCACGGTGAAGACGCGGTCGTCGATGCGATAGGAAAACGGATGGAAACTGGCTCCGGCGAGGATGAACGGATCGGACTTGGTGCCATCGCGCTTGAGGATCCGGGCGTAAGTGCCAGCGGTGAAGCGCTCGGCTTCCTCGGCTTTGGGGAGCTTGGGTTTCTCCATCAGGAAATAACCGTCGGCGATGAACTGCTGGCGGTCCGGCGCGCGCTCACTGGCGGAAACGGGCACGGCGTTTTTCAGGAATCCGGTGAGTTCCAGATCGAAGGGCATGTCCGGCATGCGGAAGATGCGGGCGTTTGCGCCGTCCAGATCCTCGATGTCCTTGCCGCGGATCACGTGCACGGTGCCGGCCTTGCCATCCTTGATCTCGGTGACTTCGACGACATACTCGAAATAATCCTCCGCCGCGTTGCTGGAGTCGCCCTGTCCGACCGCCATGTTTCCGCGCTCGGAAAAATGGTGCGATACGCCGCCGCCCACGAGCATGAAGATGATACCGAAGTGGGCGATGAGATTTCCGTAATGCCGCCAGCCCTTGCGGATCCGGATGATGCCGCCGAGGATGAGATTGACTAACAAAACCACGCACACCCAGTAGCCGCCGGGCAGTGGCAGCGGAACCATCTTGCCGTTGATCTCAGGAAGCAGGAATGCCGACCGCCAGTCGAAATACTTCGTCAGCGTCGGATAGAGTCCGTTGTCGATCTGCTCCAGCGTGGCGAACCAGGTCAGCAGCGCGAGCAACAGCATGGTGATGGTCGCAAGGCCGAACCCGGAGAGCACGTCGAAGATTTTCCCGGGAATGGACCTGGGAGCTTTGCTGTATGTCTGCGTGTCAGAGGGTTCCATGATCAAAAAGGCGGATCGCTACTACGAAAATTTTCAGCCGGATCATTCAGCCATGCGCAGGCTCTTGATGTAGGTCTCGAGCACCGGTTTCGCGGCCTCCACTTCCGCCTTGGGGCCTACCATTTTCACGGTAAGGATCTGTCCGCCGACCGATGCGACGACTCCGGCCAGGCCAAATCCCGGTTTCGGCGGCGAGCCCATGCCACTTTCGTAGTCGCCCGCCGCGGTCACGAAAACCCCGGCGGAACCGGCGAGCGAAGTGGTGGGAAGTTTTTCCAACGCCGCTTGGTCCAGCGGGCTCGCGCCGAACTGCTTGAGCCAGCGGTTTGTGTTGTCGAGCACGGATCCTTGGGAAAGGGACACCCAGACCTCGCCCATGCCGCTCTCGCCGAAGCGGTAGTTCAGCAGGCGGAACTGCGAGGCCGGCAGTGCCAACCAGCCTTGCGGTGTCTCGGCTTTGACCGGGCTCGGCTTGGCGTCGCGAAACCGCTCGTCGCTGCTGGCGAAAAGCTTGGGCGACACGTCGCGGGTCGTCGGTTCACGGGTTTCCGTAACGATGATCTCCTTTTTCTCCTCGCAGGAGAAAAGACCCAGAACGCAGGCAAGCAGGCAGGCGATTCGGCATTTCATGCAAGCGGCGATAAGCCCGCCTCACCAACCGCGCAAGTGGAAACGGGACGGCTTGCGTAACGGAAACGTGCGAATTCTCACCCAGGAACAACCCTGAAACAATAGACCGACTCGATCATTATCCGTCAGCCGAAAAGCGAGGTGACCGGCACGCCCTTGTCGGCGATCTTGAAGGGGCGCTTGGTGGGCGACATGACGACGGTGTCGTAGGGAAGTCCGAGGGCGTAGGCGATGGTGGCGTTGAAATCCTGGACCGTGACGAGGCCTTCCTTGACCTTGGAACCAGAAGCGTCGGTGAGGCCGTGTTTGACGCCGCCCTTGATGCCACCGCCGGCGAGCAGGCAGGAGAACGCACCCGGGTGGTGGTCGCGACCATCCTTGTGCTCGGATTTGATCTCCGGAGTGCGGCCGAACTCGGTGGCGACGACGACGAGTGTGTCCTTGAGCTTGCCGGACTTTTCCAGATCGGTGATGAGAGCGGCGTAGGCTTGGTCGAACTCCTTGCAACGCCCGGCGACGCTGGTGAAATTGTCGACGTGGGTGTCCCAGCCGCCGAGTTGAACTTCCACAAAACGCACCCCGTTTTCCACGAGCCGGCGGGCCAGCAGGCAGCCTTGCGCAAACCGCCCGCTGCCATAAAGCGCGCGGGTGGCGGCGGGTTCCTGCGCAAGATCGAAGGCCTTGAGGTCCTTGGATTTCATCAGGGCGATGGCTTCCCGATAGAGTTCCTCATAGGCCTTGACGCCTGCATTCGGATAACGGTTGTGGAACTTGCTGTTCAGCCGGTCCGCGAGCGACAGGCGGCGGTCGAAATCCTCGGGACTCACCGATTCGGCGCGGGTGGAATCCTGCAAACCATCATCCGGGCTGCCGATCATGGCGGCCGCATATTTCGCTCCGAAGAAGCCACCACCGACGGTTTCCGGCGAGCTGTTGATGGCGACGAAGCCGGGAAGTTCCGGATGGATGCGACCGCCGAGTTTCACCGCCCACGCGCCCATCGACGGGTGCTTGATGGTGCCGCGCAGGTCGTAGCTGGTGTGCATGGAGTAGGTGCCCTGCTCGTGGGCACCCTGGGTGGAGTTCATCGAATTGACGACGCAGACGTTCTCCATGACACCGGCAGTTTTCGGCAGATAGTTGCCGAGCATCAGGCCGTCCACCTTGGTGGGGATGGCTTCAGTCTTGCCCATGACCGCCTTGTTCTTCGGCTTGGGATCGAAGGTGTCGATGTGACTCATGCCGCCGGCCATGTAGAGATAGATGACGTTTTTCGCGGTGCCACCCTTGATTCCCGCAGGAGCGGCGCTGGCGAGGGTTCCACCTAACATCGGAAACAGATGCACTCCCAGATAGGCGCGGGCGGCGTTGGAAACGAATTGGCGGCGGGTGAGCTCGTCGGCTTTGAGGAATGGATTCATGGCGGGTGGGTTTATTGCAGGAACAGAAATTCGGAGGACATCACGAGCGCGGATACGACGTTGCGGTAGCCGGCGTCGCCTTGTTTTTTCACTTCATCGAGCATCCACGACATTTCCTCGTCGGATGGCGGGCGGTTGAGGATGGCGATGTAGATCCGGCGGATCTTCTCCTTGTCGGTGGTGGCACCCTCCAACGACTTGTAGAGGTGGGCGTTGGGCTGGTTGACCAGCTCGCGCTGGACGAAGCCGTTCATGAGCGAGAGCACCTGGCCGACGTTCGGCTCGCGGCTGAAGCCGTCCACCACCTCGCGGTCGGACGATCCGAACAGATAGAGGAAATGGTCGCGCGGCGCGGGCGACGGCAGCTCGGAGGCGCGCACTTTCGCGTTCTTGTCGTACGAGCGGACTGGAGCCATCGACATCATTGACATGGATTCGCCCGAGCTCGAACCCTTGCCCTGCACCTCGCTGAGGAGTTTGGAGTGATAGAGGCGGACTTCGGCTTCCGATTTGAGGGCGAGGACTTCCTTGGAAAGCTGGACCATGTCCTTTTTCCCGACGAGCACGGGCTTGTTCCCTACGAAAATCCGGGCGTCCAGCGGGCGGGCGGGTTTTTTGTCGGGGTCGCCGGCGGCGAGGGTGATCAGCGAGTCCCAAATCTGCTCGGCAGAAAGGCGCTCGATTTTCCGGCCATGGAAGTCGTCTCCGCCTTCGACGGACGACGGGTTCGGGTTGGCTCCGAACTGGAATGTCCGGGTCAACAGCAGAACCTGCTGGAAAGCGCGGAGGTCGTATTCGAGCTCGACCATCAGCGAGCCGAGGTAGCCGACGAGTTCCGGATAGGGAGTCTTGTTGGTGGGAATGTATTCGTCGACGGGCTCGTAAACGCCGCTACCCATGATTCGTTTCCACATCCGGTTGGCGACGACGGTGGGGAACTGATCGTTGGTTTTCGCGACGATCCAGTCGGCGAGTTTTTCGCGGCCGTCGGTTTCTTCACGTTTTTCGGACATTCTGACGGATTGGCCGAACGGAGTCCGGGCACCCACCAGCTCGCCCGGTTTGGCATCGCGGTACTGATAATCGGACGGGAGTTTGATCTGCCCGGCCCCACCGCCGGCGAGCGACATGCCGTAGATGCGGTCCCACATCACCTGTGCCACGCGGTAGTCCTCACTTCGGAGTCCCTCGCCTTGAACAAGCTCCCTCCAGAGCGGTGCCATGTGATCCTGGCCGATGGTGGATTGGCCATGAGTGAACGCCGCGAGTTGGTAGAAATCGTGCCGCTCGGTGACACCGAACGGATCGTCGTGGCATTGCGCGCACTCCATGCGGGTGCCGAGGAAAACCCGCATCGTGTTGGATAGGTTGTCGAGCGGCATCCCGCGGTCGCGCGTGTAGTAACCCACGGCGGCGGTGGCCGGGTCCCAGCCATCGCCGGACGACGCGATCAGGCTGCGGGTGAATTCATTCCACGGCATGTTGTTGCTCATCGCGGTACGGACCCAATGGCGGTAGGGCTCGTTGCTGGCCGTGGAGCCGATGCGGCCGTCCGTGAGCCGGAGAAGGTCGAAGACCCAGTTGGTCATGTGGCTGGAGTAGCCCTTGGAATTGAGCAAGTAGTCCACCAGCGATTCCCGTTTCGTCGGGTCGTCGATTTCGATGAACGCGAGTGCCTCCTCGGCCGTCGGAATGCGCCCGACGGAAACGAGGAAAGCCCGCCGCAGAAACGTGGCGTCATCGGTGACCTTGGGGACTTCCAGGTTCTTTCGCCGATAAAAGGTGGCCACGTGCTGGTCGATCCGCAGCGCCGCCTTTTTCAGGTAATCCGGGTCCTGCCGCGGCTTGAGGGACTGGGCGGACAAGCTTGTAATCGGGGTAAGCACCGCCAAAAGGATCGATATAATCTTTAAATTCATGGGTTTACTGAATCGGAAAATAGCCGCCCGGATCCCGAAGTCAAATCTCCGTTTCACGAGAAAGAAGCGCTTCGATTTCCCCCAGGATGGGGATATCCGCGGGAGCCCATGAGAGTTCGCCGAAATTGGCCGGCAGGCACCAGAGCAATTGCGCGTGTTCGAGCGGTTGCAAGTCGCCGCCAACGATGCGGCACAAAAACGGCTGTAGCCGGATCGTCTTTTCGCCGTAGGTCCAGACCACCGGGTCGAGCGGCCTGCCGACCTCCACGTCCACTCCGATCTCCTCGCGTAGTTCGCGGATGAGTGCGGCTTCAGGTGTTTCTCCGGGCTCCACCTTCCCGCCAGGGAACTCCCACAGCCCGCCGAGGTGTTTCCCTGGGGGCCGCAGGCAGGCGAGATAGGCCCCCGCTGAATTTCGAATCAATCCACATACAACTTCCACCATGGCGCGGGTAGGTGGTCGGAAAACTTCCTGGCTGAAAACAAAAAAACCGCCGGATGTTCTCCGGCGGCTTTCCTTAAATCGTGTTGGAAGTTAAAATCAGGCGAGGGTGCCTTGTTCCTTCTCTTCCTTGTCGCAATCGCCGTCTTTTTTGCACTTGCCGGCGAGTGTGCCTTCTTCCTTCTTCTCCTTGTCACATTTGCCTTTTTCGCAATCACCGGCAAGGGTTCCTTCGTCCTTCTTCTCCTTGTCGCATTTGCCCTTCTCACAGTCGGAGGCGAGTGTGCCCTCGTCCTTCTTTTCCTTGTCGCATTTGCCCTTTTCGCAGTCGGAAGCGAGAGTTCCTTCTTCTTTCTTTTCTTCGCCCTTCTTGCACTTGTCGCAGTCGGAGGTGAGCGTGCCCTGTTCTTTCTTTTCCTTGTCACATTTGCCCTTTTCGCAGTCTTCAGCAAATGCGGTTGGGATGACCATGAACGATGCGCAGAGCGCGGTGAGGAGTAGTTTCATATTGGTGGTTGGTGTTCGGTTGTTTGGACAGGTGGTTTAAAATACCCACCCTATGAATCGCGCAAGACGATTTTATTCGGAAAAACTTCCCTGGGAATGAAAATTATTTCCGAAGTCCCTCATCAACTCCGCCCGGCGGGGAATGTTTCTGTAAAATTTCATCCGATCTTACCGGCTGGTGCACGCACGTGATTGAGCTTGGCCCGGCAAGGCTTCTGTCCTATTTCCCCGTCCCTTCCGTGTCCTTCACCCTACTTGCCACCGATCCTTCAAGCTCCGCCCGCCGCGGCCGCTTGGAACTGCCGCATGGAACCGTCGAAACCCCGATTTTCATGCCTGTCGGCACCCAAGGCACGGTCAAAACCCTGCATCCGGCGGAAGTCGAGCAGCTCGGAGCCCAGATCATCCTGGGAAACACTTACCACCTTTGGCTCCGCCCCGGCCACGAACTGATCCGCGATCTCGGCGGCCTTCACGGCTTCAGCACCTGGCAGAAGCCGATGCTCACCGACTCCGGCGGATTCCAGGTCTGGTCGCTGGCGAAACTCCGGAAAATTACCGAAGAAGGAGTACGTTTCCAAAACCACCTCGACGGCTCGAAAATGCTGCTCACTCCCGAGCTCAGCATGGAAATCCAAGGCGCGCTCGGCTCGGACATCGCCATGCTCTTCGACGAATGCCCGCCCTACCCGTGCGACGAGGTCTACGCGGCGAAATCCCTCGCCCTCACCAGCCGCTGGGCCAAGCGCTGCAAGGACTGGGTCACCGCTAACGAACCTCGCTCCGGCACCGGTCGGCAGCGCCATTTCGGCATCGTCCAAGGCTCGGTCTACGCGGGTCTGCGCGAGCAATCGGCCCGCGAACTCGTGGAACTCGGCTTCGACGGCTACGCGATCGGCGGCGTCTCGGTGGGCGAGCCGGAGCACGAAATGTTCCGGGCCATCGACAACGCGGTGCCGTTTCTCCCCCATGACAAGCCGCGCTACGCCATGGGCCTCGGCACGCCCCCGCAGATTCTGGAAATGATCGGCCGCGGCGTGGACATGTTCGACTGCGTGATGCCCACCCGCATCGCCCGCCACGGCATGGCGATGACGCTCGATGGGCCGATCAACATCAAAAACCTCATCCACGCCAAGGACCCGCGGCCGGTTTGCGAAAGCGCCCACCCGCACGTCGCCGGATTCTCCAGGGCGTATTTGCGGCACCTTTTCCGCGCGGGTGAAATCCTAGGTTTGCGGTTGCTTTCCTTCCACAATCTGCATTTCTACCTCTCCCTCGTCGCCGGGGCGCGGGAAGCCATCACCGCGGGGAACTTCTCCTCCTACAAAGACTCCTTCGTCCAACGCTACAATCGATCCGAATCATTATGACTCCCACACTCGCATCCATCGGCAATTTCATTCTCGCCCAAGCCACCCCTGCTGCTCCGGGTCCGCAAGGCATTCTTGGCAGCCCCTTCGTCATGATGGGCCTGATGGTGGTGATGTTTTACTTCCTTCTGATCCGTCCGCAGCAGAAGCAGCGCAAGGAAATGGCCGCCCGCATCGCATCCCTCGCATCCGGCGACAAGGTGGTCACCACCTCCGGCATCCACGGCATCGTCCACAACGTCAAGGAGCACACGGTGGTCGTCAAAGTCGCCGAGGGCACCATGCTTGAATTCGACAAGCCCGCGATCGCGATCGTCCATAAAAAGGATGCCTCGGCTGCGAAATAAGACCTGTTTCCGAATTCTCCGCCCCGTTTCTGGAGCCAAAAAACCGATTTTCCCACCATGCTTGCCGCCACCGCATTTTTCAATGATCCGCTGACCCTCTTCCTCGTCGGACTTGCCCTGTTGATTTTGTTTTTCTGGTACTTCGCCACCGAAGTGGAGCGGCGGAAGCGCAACGTCGGCACCGTGCTGCTGATCGGAGTGGTGGCCCTCTGCGTGATGGCCGCAACACCGCCGCGGGAACGCCTCAAGGGAGGCATCGACATCCTCGGCGGTTCCGCGTTCTCACTGCGCATCCAGCCGCGGGAGTCGGACAACGGCGAGGAAATGCCGATCACCGAGCAGCAGGTGGAGCAGGCAATCATCGTCATTGAAAAGCGCCTCAACAGCATGGGCACCGCCGAGCCGTTGATCGCCCGCCAGGGAGAGGACGGTATTCTCGTACAGATGCCCGGTGTCACCACCGAGGAATCCACCAAAATCCGCAATACCCTCGAACAGGTTGCCAAGCTGGAGCTCCGCGAAGTCAGCCCGCGCAACGACGAACTCGGTCCCGACCGAAAGACTCTCGCCGAGCGCGTCGAGGCCAAGACCGAGATCATTCCCGGCTACCGCGCCTACAAAATGAAGGGCAAGGACTCGGAAAATACCGAATTCACCCGCCCCATCCTGCTCAACCGCAGGATGGCTCTCGGCGGCTCGGACATCGCCAACGCCACCCCTTCTCCCCAGCAGAACGACGCCGTATCCATCACGCTGAACAGCGACGGAACCGACAAGATGATCGCCCTCACCAAGGACATGCGCCCTGGCGTGGACCGCATCGCCATCGTCCTCGACGGGGAAGTCATCAGCGCTCCGCTCGTCAACCAAGTCCCGCTGGGCAAGGATTTCATCATCGAAGGCCTCAGCGAACCGGGCGAGGTGCAAAGCCTCGCCAACTCGCTGATGAACCCGCTGGAGAACCCGCTCGTCGTCGAGGAAATGCGCAATGTCTCCCCCACCCTCGGTGCCGCCGTGGTCCAGCAGGGACTCGTCGCCGGTGGCCTGGCACTGTTTTTGACCTTCATTTTCGTGCTGCTTTACTACCGCGTGTCCGGCTTCATCGCCATCATCGGGCTACTGGTGAACTGCGTGATCCTCTTCGGGGTGATGGCCATGTTCGGCTTCACCTTCTCGCTGCCCGGCATCGCCGGCATCGTGCTCACCATCGGCATGGCCGTGGACGCGAACGTGCTGATCTACGAACGTCTGCGCGAGGAAATCGCCGCGGGCAAATCCCTCAAGAACGCCATTGATGCGTCCTATGAAAAGGCGTTCACCGCCATTTTCGACTCGAACATCACCTCGCTCATCACCGCCGTCATCCTCTTCTGGCTCGGCAGCGGCGCCATCAAGGGCTTCGCCGTCACGCTCACCATCGGCCTGCTGGCCTCGATGTTTTCCGCCATCCTCGTGACCCGCGTCCTGTTCCGCTGGGGCATCGACTTCGGACTCTTCAAGAAGCTCACCTTCCTCAATCTTATCAAGAATCCGAATTACGATTTCATGGGCAAGCGCCGCATCGCGATCTGGCTGGCCATCGCCACCCTCGTGATTTCCATCGCCGGGTTTGCCATCCGCGGCGAGCGCGCCCTGGGAATCGACTTCACCGGCGGCACCCGCATCCAGTTCCTGCTCGGCAAGGAGAACCCCGTGCCACTCAATGACGTGCAAAAGGTGCTCGACGGCATGAAACTCTCCAAGGCCGCCTACCCGCAGCAGGAGAGCAACCCCACCACCGGTGCATTGCTGACCGTCCGCGCCGCCACCCCGGACGCGAATGCCATCGTGACGAAACTGAGGGAATCCATCCCCGTGCTCGGCGAGAAAAAAGCGGATTCCCAGAACTTCAAGATCGATGCCAGCCAGGAAGAAGTCTCCGCCGTGATCGGTGGAACCTTCCTCACCCAGTCCCTCATCGCCATCGGCTTCGGGCTCTTGGGAATCGTGCTCTACATGACCGCGCGGTTTGAATTCTCATTCGCCTTGGGCGGATTTGTCGCCATTTTCCACGACATCATCATCTGCGTCGGCATCGTCGTCCTGATGGGTGGAGAACTCTCGCTGATCCACGTCGGCGCGGTCCTGACCATCGCCGGATACTCGATCAACGACACGATCATCGTCTTCGACCGGATCCGCGAGACGCTGCTGCTCCGCGGCGGCTCGGTGGAGAAGATCATGAACGATGCGATCAACGCTACCCTGTCCCGCACCTTGCTGACCTCGGGAGCCACCCTGGTCAGCGTGGGCATCCTCGCCTTCCTCGGTGGGTCGGGCCTGCGTGACTTCGGCATCATTATCTTCTTCGGCATCGTGATCGGCACCTTCTCGTCGATCTTCATCGCTGCTCCAGTCGTGCTCTGGTGGAGCAACCGCAAGGGCGGCAGCCTTCACAAGGAGGTGCTTGCCTCCGCCGCGAAGGCCGAGTCGATTTCCGCCGCCCCCTGAGACGCGTCACTCACTCTGGAAAGCCCCGTATCCGCAAGGATGCGGGGCTTTTTCCGTTGCGCCCCGCACGCACCTACGGGGAAACTGGGCAGGGTGGAAACTAACTCCATCATTCCAATCGCCGGGTCGGACCGATCTGGCAAACAACACCGGATGCTTTGGGCCTGGCTAATTTTCATCGGTTTCGTTCTCATCATGTTGGCGTTGGACCTCGGGGTCTTTCACCGGAAATCCCACGTGGTGGGTTTCAAAGAGTCGCTCGGATGGTCGGCGATTTGGATCACCCTCGGACTTTCGTTTTCCATTCTTGTCTATCACGCCTACGAGCACCACTGGTTCGATCTCGGGAACTCGGTGGACGCCGTCGACAACCTGGTGAACACCGGCAAGCTGGCCGCCACCAAATACCTGACGGCCTACGTCGTGGAAAAGTCCCTCAGCGTGGACAACATTTTCGTCATCGCCATGATCTTCAGCGCCCTGGCGGTCCCACCCCGCTACCAGCACCGGGTGCTCTTCTGGGGCATCCTCGGAGCACTCGTCATGCGGGGTGCCATGATCGGAATGGGCTCCATCCTGGTGCAGAATTTCCATTGGGTGCTCTACGTCTTCGGCGTTTTCCTGATGCTCACGGGAGTCAAGATGCTCGTCGTCGAG
>JBGSTM010000118.1:0-4993 GCA_041736495.1 Akkermansiaceae bacterium | reverse complement strand
AAAATTAACGCGAGCAAGATGGTGACGAGCGGTTGCACGGCGGCAGCCAAGGGCGTGACGATGGCGGCTTTTCCCTCATAACGGTAAGCGGCGAATGCGGCGATCACGCCGAAGCCGTTGAGCATCCCGGCGGCGAGGCCGGACCAGACCATCGGCGCGGACATGTTCCAGTTGAGGGGTTTTGTGGCGACGATCCAGATCGCGATCGGGATGAATGCGGCGCACCACGCGAGATAGGACATCTCCGCCGAAACATGGTTGGTGGAAACTTTTTGTGTCGCACTGAAGACACCCCAACAGACCATCGCGCCGAGCGAGTAGAGCATCCACGGTGTGAGGCTGATGCGGCGAAGCAGTTCCATCGGCTGGCCGAGATTCTTGGCCTCGCCACTCAGTAGAAGAATGGCTGCGATGGCAATGAGGATGCCGACACCTTGGATGATGTTGAGTCTTTCCTTGAACCATACCCATGCGATGAAAATGGTCACTAGCGGATAGACATTGGTCAGCGGCACGGCGATGGAAGTTTCCGCTCCGGATTCGAGAGCCATGTAGAAGAAGATGTTTCCTGCGGCCGCGATCAGTCCTGAGATGAATCCCCAAAAGATGCCGCGTGGTTTGTTGGTGCCGGTTTTCACCTTCTTTGATAGACAAGCGACGATCACGGACGGGATCAGCGCAAAGGTGAAAAGGATCTGCGTCATCCATCCGGAAAGTTCACGGCTTGGACCTTTTGAAAGCACGCCCCAGATGCCCCAGCAGGTTGCTGCGGTGACGGCGTAGACGAGCCAAGGCGGCAGGAGTGGTTTGCTCGGGGGCATTGCAGTTAGGAAATGTTGGTGATTTTTGACGCGCGTTCGAATCGCCCCGCCTCGAAACCGTCGCGGGCGGCAATGGCGAGCGAGAGCATCTGGACGGGAAGGATTTCAAGAATCGGCATGACGGATGCCGGTAATGAAGGGAGATGGAAAACGCCGGATGGATTGGTGTTAGGTCCGATCAGCACCGCCTGCCCGCCGCCGTTTGCGATATCATCGGCAAGTCGCCGGTGAAGCGGCAAGGTGGTTTCATCTCCTTCGTAAATGAGGACCAGCACGTGTTTTCCGGCCATCTCCAGCGGTCCGTGGCGGAAGGCGGCGGCGCTCATTCCTTCGGCGTGTTGGCGAGTCGATTCCTTCAGGATCAGGCCTCCGGTTCCCGCAGTGGCGAGTGAATTGCCGCGGCCGGTGATGAACACGCTGGTAATGCCATCGACCAGGGGCAGGAGTTCCTGAACGTGATCGCGCCATCTTGCGAGGTAATTGCGGACGGCAAGTTCCGCTTGTTCGAGCTCAGTTAGGTCGGTATCGGCTTGGATCAGACCCGCTCCGAGCCAGTTCAGGACCGCGAGGGTGGAGACATAGGTTTTGCAGGAAACGGTGGACTCTGGGCCAGCTTCAAGCGTGAGTGTGGTATTTGCAGCTCGGCCAAGTGTGGACTCCCTGCTATTTGTGATCCCGATGAAATGCCCGAACTCGCCCGCGCGTTGGGAAAGGGTGACCATTTCCGCGCTTTCTCCTGACTGCGATACGCCGATCAACAAGGTGTCTGCGTTGTATATAAAATCAAATCCCAGCAACAACTCGGCGGTCTCGATCCAATGCGAGGTGATGCCAGCACCACTCAACACGCGATGCAGCGGATAGAGAGCGTGCAGCGAGCTGCCCATGCCGGTGAGCAACACGCGGCGGAATCTGGCGTCGCGCAATCCATCTCCGAGCGAAGGATCGATCCGGGTTGATTTGAGTTTATCGATGACTCCGTGAAGCACATCGGGTTGTGCGAGAAGATCTGCGAGATAGTTTCCCTCGATGACAGGTGGACTCATGGTGAGGTGATATTGAGTTGATAGGTTTCCATGCGGTTCGCGCCGACCGGCGTTTCAAGAACTCCGTCCTTCAGCTTCAGAGGTTCAATCGGTGTCTCGATGTGGGAGAGCCGGGTTGCCGCGGTGAAAGGGGATTTCCGTGAAAACCGGGTAGTCTGTGATGAGTCACTCTGGTTCCAAACCCGGGCCACCAGCCCGTTGCCGATGCCGTCCTCGTGGGACTTTAGCGCCCATAGCAGAACGTCGGGGTTGTCAATTCCGAGAAGTGAAAACTGCTTTTCAGGATAGGGATGGACGCCATCCGGCTTGCTGATGACCGGACCGGTTACGAAGGGATTCTGGTGTTCCAGCGCGAACTTCATCGCGGTTGTCTGCTTGTAGCCATCATGCGCACGAAGGGCAAAACGCTGCAGGAAACGGGTGTTGCCGTTCTGGCCGCGGATGCCGAGATTCGGGCCGTCGATCTGGCCACCTGCAAGCATGTTGATCTGCGGAGTGCCCCAGTCGAGGGTGTTGAACTCGCTGCCGCCGAGTTTCGCGAACGCGAGATCGTGATTGGATAAAGTGACACCGGACTTGCCGTCTCCAGATGAAATATCCGCGAAGTGATTCACCGTGATGTGGTCGTAGCGGGCGTGGCTGTCGGCATAGTCGCCGCCGTCGGATTTCAGTTTGTTCAGGATCACCGCGCCAACCTCTTCGGTATGGATGGATGGATTCTTGATTCCGAAGCTGAATGCCCAGTAGCGGATGTTGCTGAAGTTCTCGGTGATCTCGTTGCGGATCTCCACGCGGTCGGAATCTCGATAGAGCGTGATATAGGTATCGTGTGCGACACCCGCCTCGGTGCGTGCTCTAACCGTCACCGAGACCGGTCCGCGGTTGATGACGCGCAGTGCTTCGCCTTCGTCGGACTTGGCGGCGAAATCGTTAAGCTTGAGGTCGAAGATTTCCGCTGCGAGTTCGGTGTTGCCGTGGCGTTTGTCGATCAGGCTGCGGATCGCGCCGTCGCGTTCGATCACGAGTTTGACCGCACTATTTTCCAGGATGCTGCCGTCACTGCTGGTAGTGGCAGCCTCATCGAGGACGGGGCTCCCTTTCCCGGGACGGATTTCAAATACCTTGTAACCAGCGGAAGGCACATCTTTCGCGAGAATGCGCACGTATGCCGCTCCGTTGAGATTGACAATTTGGTGAGGAACGTCCGTGCCGGTTGACAGGTCGTGCACGTGGATGTCATGTGGACCTGCATAGCGGAAATCAGCGGCATCGGTGCGTGACCAGCCGAGCGGATTGAGCACGAAGAACCGGTTTGCGTTTTCCGGGCGCGGGATCATGCCGCCCAGGCGGACAATGCCCTCGCCTTCGATTGAATTCACATATCCTTCGATTCCTGCCGCAATCTCTTCTTGCCACGCCGCGCGATGGGGACGCGACACCGGGCCGTCGGCGGTCCAGTTGTGTTCCCAATATAAGCCCATGCCATTGAACGCGCGGTCCCGTGCGTCGCGGTGGTTGTTCATGAACGCCGGGTATTTCAGACTGACCATCGCGGCTAGCAACTCTGCCGACCGGAGTTTTTCCACCGCGCGCTTTGCCCGTGCGGAGGTCTCCGACATGGAGGCGGAATAAAGGTCCCACTCGTTGCCGTAGGTGACGGTTTCGCTTTCGAGATTGGCGCCGTGGGTTTTCTCGAAATCCGCGAAGAAATCGAGTTCGTTCGAAACGATGATCTGTTGTTTCTCGTTCGATTGCTTTTGGGCAATGACGTGAAAATGATCGCAATAGGGAGATGAAATGACTTTCTGCAGCGATGGAACGGCAGGGATCTCCGGTGGCGGCTGAATGCCGGTCTTGCGGGCGAGGTCGTCGCCACCATAACCGAAGAGGCCGATGACATTCCATGGCTCCTTGCTGACAGGATCGCGATAGCGCCGGAGAAAGTCCGGATTTTCGGTGACATGTTTGATCGCCGCAAGCGGACTGCCTGCTTCCCAGTATCCGCCGATGCCGAATCTCTGGAGGGAATACCATTTCATCAGCAGGCTCTGTCCGTCCTTGCCGGTCCAGCGATAAACCTCGCGTTTGCGCTCACCGAGAATCTTGTTGTCGAGACGGCTGGCACATCCGCAAACCCCGCGCCATGAGAATTTCGCACCCGCACCTGCGAAAAGCGAGGTGAGTCCGAGCGGCAGCACTTGGTTTTCCATGGCAGTGGCCATTTCGAAACGCATGTCATGTTTGCGCTCCAGCCGTCCGGAATAATACATGCTTCGCAACACCGCCTCGGCTGGCATTCCGCCGTAACAGGACACCAGCGTGTTGAGCGGAGCGCTGATGGTGCCGTCCTTGATACGCCCGATGAGTTTTTCGAACTCTTCTGGCGACTTCTTCTGCTCGTAAGCCCACAACCAATAACTGCCGTCGCAGTTGAAGCGGTTGCGGTATGCCGGTGGATTGTTTGCCGTCTCGTCGGCAAGTTTCATGTGCCAGTCGAGCATGTCCACGAAGACGTCCGCGAAGGTGTCCGCGTCGGCGGTCCACATGAAGTCGGTGTGGTCGTCGTTGGCGATGTAGATGCGCTTTTGCTGAGCACTCGCCGGGATCGCGAACAATGCGTAGAACAGTGGGATGAGAAGGGGTTTCATGCGAATCTGAGAATGTTAGAGAAGTGCGGCGTGGAGGATTTCGATGGGATGCAACGAAGTGCGGCCAGTGCCGTCCTTGATCTGATGGCGGCAACTCGTTCCGGGAGCGGCAATCAGGGTTTCCGCCGGAGCGGCGCGAACCGCGGGGAAGAGGACCAACTCGCCGATTTTCTGTGAGACCTCGAAATGCTCAGCCTCGTAGCCGAATGAACCCGCCATTCCGCAACATCCCGAGGGGATGACGGAAACCTGATAGTTTGTTGGAAGTTCGAGCATTTTCACCGTAGGTACAAGCGAGGAAAGGGCTTTCTGATGGCAGTGGCCGTGCAGTTTGATGGATCGTTTCTCCGAGGTGAATGCGCCACTGACGATGCGACCGGCTTCGATTTCACGGGCGAGAAACTCGTCGATCAAGAGCGCGCGTCCTGCGAGTGCCTTCGCCGGGGCCTTGAGTGGGTCCGGCATCAGATCGGGGAAC
>JBGSTM010000330.1:0-5235 GCA_041736495.1 Akkermansiaceae bacterium | reverse complement strand
GTACTGCTGCAGGACATCTTCCCCCATCAGGTCCGCCAGATCAACGACCTGCTCTACGACGGCCGCGGCGACTATCGCGCCCATTTGACCAACGGTGTGGTCACCCGCTGGAGAATCCAGCGCGAGATCCGCAATCCTCAGCAACGTGACCAACAGGTATCCATCCTCCACCCGGCAGGCATGGAAATCGAAGTCGTCAACGTCCACCTCAGAACCGCCGCCACCGACTTGCGCCTGTGGCGGAAATCCGCATGGATCGAGCATCGGAACAACCGCATCGTCCGCCAGAAGGAACTCACTCTGACCCAGCAGGTTCTCGAACAAACGACCCAATTCCCCAACACCCCCACCCTCTTCGGCGGTGACTTCAACGCGCCCGCGTCCGACATCGTGCACCGCCAGCTTGCCCTCGATTTCGTGGACGCCTTTGCCTCCGCCGGCACCGGTTGGGGAAATACCTATCACCGCCGTTTCCCCATCCTGCGGATCGACCACCTCTACGCCACCCGCCATTTCACCCCGGTCCGCTGCCGCGCAGTGACCACCCGCAACAGCGACCACCGGATGGTCGTCGCCGATTTTCTCCTGAAATAGGTGGCAGAAACTTCCGTGTCACGGGTTGAAAACCTGCTCGTCCCCAGTCACGAATCGCTTCCCGGTCTTGCACATCCATCGATCTTCGCCTACCGACGCCGTAGATGATTCGATTTTCACTTTTTGGCATCCCCGTCGAGGTCCAGCCCTTCTTTTGGATCACGCTTGTCATTCTCGGCGGCGTGGGAGGCGCGGATTCTTCCGCAGCGATTTTTAACATCGTGCTCTTTGTGCTCGCGGGATTCATTTCTGTGCTGGTCCATGAGCTCGGCCACGCGCTTACCGCCCGTTCTTTCGGTGCATACAGCGCCATCACCCTCCAGGCGTTCGGTGGTTATGCGGCCTACTCGGGAGTGCGCCTGAGCCGGTGGCAGAGTTTCCTCGTCACCGCCGCCGGCCCGGCCATCCAGATTGTCCTCGGCCTTGTCGTGCTGCTGCTGATTCGCTCCATCTCCGGGCTGAGTCCGCAGGGAAGCTATTTCCTGAACATCCTGATGATCATCAGCTTCGTCTGGGCCATCCTCAACTTGCTCCCGGTTGTCCCGCTCGACGGCGGCCAGATGCTCAATGCCGCCCTCGGCCCCGCACGCATCAAGGTCACTCTCTGGATCAGCATCATCGTCGCCCTCGTCTGCGCACTCGCCATGTTCTTCTACACCCGGTCGATCCTTTTCCCAATCTTCCTCGGCATGTTCGCCTGGCAGGCTTTTCAAGGCCTCAAGGAACACCGCTGAAAATTTCTACCAGAAAACCATCCGCAGCCCCGCAATCGTCGAGAACACCACGATCATCCACTCGAAAGCCACCTGCGGCACGTGCCGCAGCAGCCATCTCCCGCCGAGAATTCCCACCGCCACTGCTGGCAGCAGTTTCAGGTTCTCCATCAGACTTTCCGGCGTGATCAACGCCAGTCGCGCGTTGAGCGGCACCTTGATCAGGTTGATCAGCAGGAAAAACCTCGCGCCGATGCCGATGAGCTCCATCTTCGGCACCTTCCACGCCATCAGATAGAGTTGGATCACCGGACCCGCCGCGTTTGCCAGCATCGTCGCGAATCCGCCCAGCACCCCGGCGCTCATTCCGAATCCGCGCGACTCCGCCAGCCGGTCGAAGCCCACTGGCCGCCACCGCCGGAACGCCTGCAAGCCCACCATCACCAGCACGCACACCCCGATGACGCGCCGGGCCGTGATTTCGGAAATCCCTCCCAGCAGCCACCACCCCAGCGCGATCCCGACCAGTGCCGGCCCCAGGAGCCGCCACACCGGCCGCCACGACCCGTGATGGATGAACGCCGGATAAGCCATCAGATCCGCCGCGATCAAGAGTGGCAGCGCCAGACCCACCGAAGTCTTCGAGCCATAAATGTCCGCCAGGATCACCACCGACACCATCGAGATCCCGCTGAATCCCGCTTTCGACAAGCCGATGCAAAACGCCGCCAACAACGCCAACGCATACACTCCGGGGTCCGACAACATCTCCCCGCGAACCATCTGCGGATCCCCCTCCCCGGCAAGCACAAAGCCCCGGCGCAGCTAGCGAAGACGGATCAGATCGATGGGGCGGACGACGGGAGCGGAGCGACTTCCATCGCCTTGATCAAGCCAGCCGCGAGGGTGAACCGGTGGCCCACACGATCGTCGGCAAGCAAGGCTCCAGCCAGATCACGCACGACCTGACGCACCTCGACGGTGATCCTCCCGTCGTCCTCCCGATGAAAGGCCACCGGCTCCACGTGCGGATCGATTTCGCTCCACTGTTCCGTCCAGTAATCTCCGACTTCCTCGGGCCCACGGACAAAACCTCCCTTGAAGGCCTTCGGCCAAGCCACGTCAGGGGTCATGAGGGCGATGGCGGCGTCGATGTCCCGCGCGTTGAAGGCCGTGTAGGCCGCGCGAAGCAGTTGGATTTCGAGCGGGGATGGATCTGGCATAAAGCGTTTGGTAGGAAACAGGGAGCGGCGAACTCGGTGAACGGATCACTGATCCCAATCCGCAGGATGGACAACCACGAAATACCCGGAACACACGGAAAAAAGAGAGTGGTGATCGATTGCGCATTCACTTGAAAAGTGAGAGATCCAAATACTCCACAGCTTCCTCTTGTTTCCGTGTGGTCCGTGGTTCCCGATCTCCCTCTTCAGGTTCAAAGATTCGCAAGATTCTTCGGATTCGTGGTGCCGAAAAGTTGAGAGTTGGTGGTTGAAGCTTGAGAGGAAGAGCATGAATGAATGAATGCATGAAGGCCGGAATGAATTCCGCGCTCCAAGCCGGAGCCAAGTTCCCGCTTGCCACGCTCCGCATTCCCCTCCCCACTCTGTGCCCATGGCCATCCTCCTGCGGATTCTCCGACACACGTTCCGCTTTCCATTGCAGAGCGCCTTGTCCCTGCTGATGGCCGTCGCCTGCACCGTGCTCGTGCTCGTCCTGCCGGGGATCACCATGCAGTTCATCGACGTGATCATCGCGAAGAACCGCCCGGACCTCATCATCCCCACCGCCGCCATCGGCATCGGCGCGATCCTCCTGCGGCAGGCGATCTTCACGCTGCGCACCTATTATAACAATTCGCTCGAACTCAAGCTCACCCACCTCATCCGCGTCGAGCTCTACGACAAGCTCCAGCGGCTGCCGGTGAAGTGGTTCGACTCGAACTCGTCGGGCGAAATCATGTCGCGAGTCGCCAACGACGTGCCCACCACCAACCGCGTCATCATCGAAGGCGTGGACCAGGCCATCGCCGCGGTGCTCCAGTTCATCATCGTGCTCGGTTACATGTTCTGGCACTCGTGGCAGCTCACGCTCGTCACGCTCATCCCTCTGCCCTTCATCGCCGTTCTAACCACCTGGTGGAGCCGCCGCTCCGAGCCCATGTGGCGCGCGTCTTCGGAAGCCACCTCCGCGCTCAACGCCATTCTCCACGACAACCTCTCCGGCATCCGCCAGATCAAGGCCTATACCGTGGAGCCGCAGGCACTGAAGACCTTCGACAAGGCCTCACAGAAGGTCGGAGAAAAAACCATGACCGTCATGCGTGGCCAGGCGCTCGTCTGGCCCGGCGTTTCCTTCATCGCCGAGTCAGGCATCATCCTGATGGTCGCGTGCGGCGCGTGGCTGGCCTTGCAGGGAGAGATCCAGCCCGGTGTGGTTGTCTCATTCCTCGTCGCCTGGGGATTTCTGTTTGATCCCATCTCCCGCATCAACACCCTCGCCCAGACCTTCACCCGCGGCATCGTCTCGGCGGAGCGTGTTTTCAAGATCATCGACACTCCCGACGAGACCAACCTAACCGATGGAGTGCGGCCAGAGAAAATGACCGGTCACGTCCGGTTCGAAAACGTCTCGTTCTCCTACTCCGACGAGGCTCCCACCATCGACGGCCTCACGCTCGAAGCGCTTCCCGGCCAGACCATCGCCCTCGTCGGAGCCACCGGGGCCGGCAAGTCCACCGTGCTGAACCTGCTCACCCGTTTCTACGACCCCACGGCCGGGCGCATCCTCATCGACGGCATCCCGCTGGATGGCGTTTCCAAGGAATGGCTGCGCGACCAGCTCGGTTATGTCACCCAGGAAAGTTTCCTTTTCAACACGACTCTCCGCGAAAACCTCCAGCTTGCCAAACACGACGCCACCGACGAGGAAATCTGGGCCTCCCTCGAAGCCGCCAACGCCGCGTCCTTCATCCGCTCCAGTCCGGACGGCCTCGACACGATCGCCGGCGAGCGCGGCAGCCGCTACTCCGGTGGCGAGAAACAACGGCTGTCCATCGCCCGCGCCCTGCTGAAAAACCCGCCACTGCTGCTGCTCGACGAAGCCACCTCCGCCCTGGACAACCACACCGAGCGGCTCGTTCAGGAAGCACTTGAAAACCTGCGATCCGACCGCACGTGTTTTGTCATTGCCCACCGACTTTCCACCGTCCAAAAGGCCGACCGCATCTGCGTCCTGCACCACGGAAAACTCATCGAACAAGGAACCCACCGGGAACTTATCGCCCTTGGCGGTTCCTACGCGAAACTTTGTGAAGCGACTTTTGCAAACGATCCTCGACCCGCCCTCTAAACCCAGCCATACTCCGGTCAAAGCATCACCCCTTCTCACCCTCCTTCATGGAAACACTCCTCAAACTTCCCGACAACGCCGCACCGAGCACCATCTCGGAAATCCTCGCCTCGCTCCGCAACGAGCACTTCGAGCCCCGCCACGAGGCCAAGGCCTGGGGCGACTGGATCTATCTGTCCACCTACACCACCGTCATCAGCATCGAGTGCAACCACGGACTCAGCAGCACCGCCACCATCGAACATGGCGAAGGCGAGGAAGAGGGCGAGCCGATCCCCTCTCTCTACCGCGCGTTCGGCCGCCTCGGTTGGTTAGGTGTCGACAGCGACGGTGAGTTTCCGTTGGATTGATCCATGCGAGACATCACCCACCCCGCCGAGCGCCTCGTCCAGGCGATGGCGCGCATCTATCAATACCGGATGACCACCACCTCCGGTGGAAACCTCTCCATCCGGGATGCCGACGGCTCCATCTGGATCACCCCGGCGCGGGTCGACAAGGGCTCGCTGCGGGTCGAGGACATCGTCCGCGTCCTGCCGGACGGCAGCACCGAAGGGCGGCACAAGCCCTCATCCGA
>JBGSTM010000322.1:0-5259 GCA_041736495.1 Akkermansiaceae bacterium | reverse complement strand
TCGACGTCGGGCTCGGTGGTTTTGGATGGCGAGGACCTTTCCCAGCTCTCCCCATCCCACGTCCGCAAGCGGCGGCTGGATTTCCAAATGGTCTTCCAAGACCCCTACGCCTCGCTCAATCCGCGGATGACGATCTTCTCCACGCTCGCCGAAGCCGTCCGTCAACGTCACCCGAAACTCAAAGGCGACGCCCTCTTCAAACGCGTGGAAACCCTGATGGCCACCGTCGGCCTCGATGCCAAAGTCATGCGGAAATACCCCCACGAGTTCTCCGGCGGCCAGCGCCAGCGCATCGCCATCGCCCGTGCACTCGCGCCCGAGCCGAAGCTGATCATCGCCGACGAACCGGTCTCCGCGCTCGATGTGTCCATCCAGTCGCAGATTCTCAACCTCCTCAAGTCGCTCCAGAAGGACCTCGGACTGACGATGGTTTTCATCTCCCACGACCTCGGAGTGGTCCACTACATCGCGGACCGCATCGCCGTGATGTATAAGGGAAAAGTCGTCGAGTCAGGCCCCGCGGGAAAAGTTTTCCACGAGCCGCAGGCGGATTACACCAAGCGGCTGCTCGCCTCGATTCCGAAGTTGGCGGCCTGTGGTTAATTTCTCGTTCCGCGACAATTGGCGGACTCACATTTGCAAAGGAAACTCATCCTTTGACAACTCGAGTGCCGTGAGACACTATTGTCTCACAATGAAAACCGCGACCATCCGTGACTTGCGCAATTCCTTTCCAGTCGTGGCGAGATGGATTGAGGAAGGAGAATGTGTGGAAATCACCCGCTCCGGTAAGCCTTTCGCAAGACTGGCTCCCATCCCGCAGGAAACTGACATGCCGATCACAATGCCTGACTTCCTCACTCGCATGAAGAAGCATTTCCCAAATGAAACCGCCTGCTCCGGCCGGTCCGTGGTGGACTACGACCGCGGCGACCGATGAAAGTCTACGCCGACACCGGTTTCGTCGTCTCGCTCTACAAAGCGGAGACCACCAGTCCCGCGGCAGCTGCGACGATGAGCCGCTTGCAGGAGACCGTATGGCTCTCGCCCCTTGGCGAACTGGAACTCCACAACGCGTTCCAGCTTTCCATCTTCCGCGGTGAAATCGACGCCCCCGCCGCGCTTCTCAAGAAGCAACTCTTCGCGGAGGATCTCGCGAAAGGGGTTTTTGCACTACTTCCGGTTCCCGCGGCCACACTCTATCCAAAAGCCATCGAACTGGCGGAACGCCACAGCGCGACACTTGGCACCCGCAGCCTCGACCTGATGCACGTCGCCGCCGCGCTGATTCTGGAAGCTGATCTCTTTCTCAGTTTCGACGACCGCCAGAGGAAAGCCGCGGAGGGGGAAGGGTTGAAAGTGGAGCCGTCGTAGCGGTCAAAAGCCCGGTGTCACCCAGAGACAAGTTCATTGCCACCTGTTTCCAGACTCGGCAAGATGCTCGCAGACTCGGCTCATTTCTGCCTCGATCAACCCACGCCCAGCAGCAGTTTCCCGAGGCTTCCGAGCGTGCCCGCGATGTTCCCGGCGAAATCCTTCACATACTTCGTGGCATCCAGCAGACCTTTGGAGGAAACTTCATACCACTCGCGATCCGGCGTGTCACTGGTGGCTTCTTGTACGAGCATTTTCAGGTTCTTCTCGATCTTCGGGATAGCTTCCGCCTTCTTCTCCTCCGGCAGCTGGGAAATAAGTTGGCGCACTTGCTTGTCCAGCTCCTCCAGCAAGTCTTTCCGCTCTCCCTGCGCCTGTTGCTGGATCATATTCGTACAGTTGGTCAGCGTTTGGCCGACTTGGCTGTTCGTGACATTTCCTACGATTTGGATTCTGTGGTCGTCGTTCATATTGATGTTTACGTTAAGTCTATCATCTGGAGCTAGAAGATCGGCAATTAAACTGGCTGCCTTCCGTTTCAATTTTGTCTCCACTCCATTGAGCAGATCGGAGAGCGGCTGATCGATCCGCCGACCATCGATGGTGACGGGGATATCCAGCTTACCCCGGCGCTCGTCGAGGATTGCGTCCCGGTAACTCACCAGCACCTCCGGGTGTCCCGGCACAGCCACCATTTCCTCAGGGGACAACGCCTTGATATGGGCATGGATGGACTCGAAGTGCGAACGTATCACCCTGAGCAGCGCACGCCGGGCATCGATGTGCTGGCCCCGCAGCCAGATGGTGATGGTGTGCAGCTCATAGTCCGCTTGCAGGCGGGCTTCCGCGCCGTCATCCGCAACCACGACTCCCGTGCGCCATTGGTCGCGGCCCGCGCTCAGGGTGTGCGTGCGGGTGATGAAGCGCGGCAGCACTCCGTGGGGCAGGACGGGGTATTGGTAGCGGAAGACGAGGCACTTCTCTGGCTCCCAATCTCCCAGCGGCGGGGTTTTGTCTGGCAGCAGCTCGGGCACCAGTACCTGATCCGCGTTTCCGTCAACCGGGAAGCAGAGGTCGAATTTCTCCACCAGGTCCAACACGTAGTTCACGTGCAGGGTCTTGGGCCAGCGTTCCTTGGGTAGGAGTTCCCGCAGTTTCCGGCGGGTGAGCAGGCCGTGCTTCACCTCGCGGAGTGGCTCATTCGTCACCACTCGGTAGATGCCTTCCGTGGCCCACTCCGGATTCAGCACGGAGAGCTCGGATAGATTCATCTCCTCCGGGAAGCTCACCACCGTGCCCAGATCCGCCAGGCGGCGTAGGAGTTTCTTCTGTTCTTTCTCATCCTCCACGCCGTGCTCCTTGCAGATTTCCTCGTAGCAATCCTCGGAAAAATAGTCTTCTCCCTTCTCCCTCATGGCGGCGAGGCGGGTTTTAACGTCCCACCAGCTTGCGGGAAAGCGTTCCTCCGCCGCCAGCATCCGTGCCGCCTCTTTCAAGATGGCCTCCTTCAGCGGCTTGATGGTCTGCGGCGAGGCGCAATCCGTGGGGAAGAAGTGATCCAAACTCACGCCGTGTTTGGTGGCGATGATCTGGCGGTCGAGATCGAAGGCGTGGTTCTTCTGTCGGTTCATCACTACCAGCATGGGCGAGTCCCCGCCGAAGACGCGGGCCAGCCGCAGCCAATACTCCGCGTCCTGTTGCCCGCGGTCGTGGCGGCCATCCACCATCACCACGTAGAGGCTGCGGTGGGTCATGAAAAACTGGTGGGTGCCGTGCATGATCTCTTGCCCGCCGAAGTCCCACAAGCTCAGCTCCGCCTTCCCATCCGGCAGCTTCACCGGCAGGCTGCTGATGGAGATGCCGTCCGTGCGCGCACGGTTCTTCACGAATTTCTTCCCCTGCAGCGCATCCACCATGCTGCTTTTCCCCACTTCCCCGCGCCCCACGAAGATGACCTTCACCTCCCGCAGCGCCCGCCCCTCTTTGCCACGGATCTTGAAATAGTAGTCGAGGATGTCTGCGGGCCGTGCCGGATCGAGTGTGCCGCCATAGTCTTTGCACTCTGGCGCATCTGGCCCCAAGACGCTCGGCGGCAGGGCGAGTAGCGGATTGCCATGAAGAAAAATGTGCTTCAGCGCGGAGAGTTGGCTTATTTCCGGCGGCAGGGTGCTCAGTTGGTTACCGAAAAGGAAAAGAGTAGTCAGCTTGCTAAGTTGGCCGATTTCCGGCGGTAAGGCACTTAGCTGATTGCTTGAGATGAAAAGCCCCGTCAGCGCGGAGAGTTGGCCGATTTTATTTGGTAAACTTCTCAGTTGATTGTTGAAGAGATAGAGGGCTGTTAGCCCGGTGAGCTGACCGATTTCCGGCGGTAGAGAGCGAAGTTTGTTGGACCCTAGGCGAAGTCTGGTTATTGCCGAGAGCTGTCCAATTTCCGGCGGCAAGGTAAACAGTTCGTTGTCTTCGACGTTAAGCTTCCTAAGGACGGAGAGTCGGCCGATTTCCGCCGGTAGGTTGCTGAGTTGGTTATTGGAGAGGTCAAGCTCTGTCAGCGCGGAGAGTTGACCGATTTCTGCCGGTAGGTTGCTTAGTTGATTGATAGAAAGGTTGAGCTCCGTCAGCGAGGTGAGTTGGCCGATTTCCGGCGGTAGGGTGCACAGTTGGTTACTGAAGAGATTGAGCATCGTCAGAGCGGTGAGCTGGCTGATTTCCGGCGGTAGGGAATTCAAGCCAAGTTCGCTTAGGTCGAGATTCGTCCCATTCTTGCCTTTCCTCTGGCATGCTTCGATGCGGCGAAGGGCTTCGTCGTAGGCTTCTTGTGCATCAGCGTTCATGGGGGCTGCGGTGGGGGCGGGTTTTGAGTGTTCGGGACGCTCTTGTCTCAGGTTGGCGTGATTAGGCTTAGGTGACACCAACTGTGGAGTCACTCCTTAACCTTGGTTGGAGGGGAGCATTCCGTGGGCAACATTGGGTGATGGTGGGTACGACATGACTTCATTCCGGGTTGGGGGTGGTCTCATCCCTGGACAGGAAGCAAGGTTTGGTTCGAGTTAAAAATGTGGGAGGTTATGCATTCTCCCGTCGCGCCACGTATGTCTCCTCTGGAAGCACCAAGGAAATAAGGTCCTATACTCGGACTTGGCCGCTGCCTCTAACCTGGTATTGATAGCTCGTCAGTTCCCGCAGCCCCATCGGCCCGCGGGCGTGGAGTTTGTCGGTGGAGATGCCGATTTCCGCGCCGAAGCCGAACTCGCCGCCGTCGGCGAAGCGGGTGGAGCAATTGTGGAAGACACAGGCGGAGTCGACCGAGTGCAGGAACCGCTCCGCCGCCGCCTCGTCGCGGGTGACGATGACGTCGGTGTGGTGCGAGCCGTGTTCGTTGATGTGGGAGACGGCCTCGTCGAGCGAATCGACGATTTTGACGGCAAGAATGAGTTCGAGAAATTCCGTGTCCCAATCCTCTTCGGTGGCGGCGGTGGCATCGGGCAGGATTTCCAACACCTTCTCACAGCCACGGATTTCCACATTCTTTTCGCGCAGGGCGGCGGCGGCTTTCGGCAGAAATCCGGCGGCGATGTCGCGGTGGATGAGCAGGATTTCCAGCGCGTTGCAGACGCCGGGTTTCTGGGTCTTGGAATTGACGGTTAGATCCACGGCCATTTGCAGATCCGCGTCCTTGTCGGCGAAGAGGTGGCAGATGCCGTCGTAGTGCTTGATGACCGGCATGCGGGCGAGCGAGACGACGGTTTCTATCAATCCCTTGCCGCCGCGCGGGATGATGAGGTCGAGCCACTTGTCCATGCCTGCGAGAACCGCGACGCTCTCGCGGTCGGTGAACGGGATGAGCTGGATCGCATGCTCGGGGCCGCCTGCCTGCGCGAGTGCTGC
>JBGSTM010000290.1:0-44027 GCA_041736495.1 Akkermansiaceae bacterium | reverse complement strand
TGGGCTCCCTCATGGGGCGGCATGCTCAACGGCCTGCTCACCCTCCGCGGTGCCTGGGACAAGCTCCGCACCGATCCGGTCATCAAGTTCTTCGCCGCCGGCATCACCTTCTACGGCATGGCCACCTTTGAAGGGCCGCTGCTCTCGATCCGCGCCGTCAACGCGCTTTCCCACTACACCGACTGGGGCATCGGCCACGTCCACTCCGCCGCCCTCGGCTGGAACGGCTTCATGGCCGCCGGCATGTTCTACTGGCTCGCCCCGCGTCTCTGGAAAACGGAACTCTGGTCCAAGGCACTCGCGAACATGCACTTCTGGATCGGCACCGTCGGCATCCTCATCTACGTCGCCGCCATGTGGGCCGCCGGCATCATGCAGGGCCTCATGCTGGGCGAGGTCGATGCGGGAGGCACCACCCTCAAATACGAGTTCATGGAAACGCTCGAAAGCATCCAGGTCTTCTACATCCTCCGCTCCATCGGCGGCACCCTCTATCTGGTCGGATTCATCCTCTGCGCCTATAACATCTGGAGAACCGCCCGTTCCGGAAAAGCCTTTGACGAGACGGTCCAGGTCGCCGTGCTCGAGCGCAAGCAGCGCGACAACATGACGTGGGGCGCCGCGCTCTTCAGCGACCCGCTCGCCTACATCTTCCTCGGCATGGCCACCACCATCCTCTGGTTCTTCCTGCCACCCCACGCCGACAAGGTCGCCCTCGTCCTCACCCTGTTGCTCTCCTTCAAGGCCTACCGCGCCTTCAAGGCCTCCAAGGAAAAATGGACCAACTGGCATGAGCGCATCGTGGAAAACTATCTGCCATTCACCCTGCTCGTCTTCGTCGCCGTCGCCATCGGCGGGGCCGTCCAGATCATCCCTTCGCTCATCGTGAACCGCGAGAAAAACGTCGAGGGCCGCCTCCAGGAACTCTATACCCCGCTCGAACTCGCCGGCCGCGACCTCTACATTTCCGAGGGTTGTTATAACTGCCATTCCCAGATGATCCGCACGCTCGTCCCCGACGTCATGCGCTACGGCCGCTCCGGCGTGAAGGACGATTTCTCCCACCTCGGCGAGTCGCTGTTCGACCATCCCTATCAGTGGGGCTCCAAGCGCACCGGTCCCGACCTCGCCCGCGAAGGTGGTCCGCTGGCCGTCGGCTCGAAATACATGCGCGTCGGCAAGCGCGGCAACGACTGGCACTTCAACCACTTTCTCAATCCCCGCCAGACCTCGCCCGGCTCGAACATGCCCGCCTATCCCTGGCTGTTTGAAAAACCCGCCGATGTGAAATCCCTGCCCGCCAAGATCGCCGCGCAGACCAGGATCGGCGTCCCTTGGCCACCCATGAGCCAGCACGAAATCCGCGACCTCGCCGAGAGCCAGGGCCAGGAAATCGCCGCCTCGCTCGTCGCCGCCAAGATCTATCTGCCAGACAAGCCCGATCTCCAGGGCGACGCGCTGCGCAACCACCTCGCCAAGACCCAGGCCATCGCACTCATCGCCTACATCCAGAAACTCGGCACCTACCGCGACGTCGTCAAGGACACCCCGGCCAAGCCCTCCAACCTCAATCCGGACTCGCACCGCATGACCACGACTCCCGCCGCGCAGTCATTGCCCACACCCCCACCCGCCGCGCTGCCCAAACCCTGATTCGCCATGTTCCAACGCATTCTCGTCGAAGATTGGGCCACCTACGTCCCGATCATCTCCTTCTTCCTCATCGCCGGCGTCTTCATCGCCGTCACCATCCGCGCCCTGCGCCTCGACAAGCGCGAGCGCGACCGACTCGCCTCACTGCCTCTCGAAGAAACCTCTGAAAATCACCAATCCCCATGAGCCAGGAACCCAAGCGCGGCCACTTCGCCAAAGAAAAAGGAGAAGTCATCCTTCGTGAACACGAATACGACGGCATCCAGGAATACGACCAGAAACTCCCCAACTGGTGGCTCTTCACCTTTTACGGTGCCATCGTCTTCTTCATCGGCTACTGGGCGCTTTACTATCACACCGGCATCTTCAAGACCGACCAGGTGATCATCCAGGAAAAGATCGCCGCCGTCCAGAAGGCCAAGGATGCCGAGTTGGAAAAAACCCTCGCCAGCCTGGACAACTCCAAACTCGTCCACCAGTGGGCCGCCGACCCCGCCATCGTGAGTGCCGGAGAAGCCACCTACCTGACCAACTGCTCCGCCTGCCACGGTGCCGATCTCAGCGGAACCATGGTCGTCGGGGCTGCTAAAATTCCACTCCCCGGACTCCCCATCAACGACGGTCAGTGGAAATTCGGTAACAAGCCGATGGACATCTTCAAGCTCATCAACAAGGGTTCGCCGCCTGAAAGCACCGGCAACAACGGTGCGAAAATGCAAGCTTGGGACCAAACCCTCTCGCCCAAGCAAGTCGCCGAAGTCACCGCCTTCATCATCGCCAAGGTTCCCGCTGATTTCAAAGACATCCCTGCCGAGTGACGATCTAACATTGAGGTGCGGGATTCATTCCTTCGGCTCCCGGACTGCTCCGACACGGAGGCCAAGTGAAGCCGGGGAAATGTCCCCGCAGTCCTGAGTGACAGGGAAAAACATGTCGCCACGGTCTAGCTGCTAGCTAGGTCTGGCCATTTTTCTTGCCACCGCGCGGCGGCCTACTTCCTGCCCCGCCGGGGGATTCCGTGCGTCGGGGAGTCTTCATCCGTGCTTTTTCAAATCCAGCGACAGCGGGTGGGTCGCTTGTGCAGACGAGTCAGCGCGAACGGGACCCGTTCGAATATCACCTGCGTGGGTGATTGCGCGGAGGAGTGAAATCGTCAACGGTCTTCATGCTATACCCAAGTCATGGCCTGAACGCTCCCCACTTGATTTACTTCCGCCAAGGCGCGCGCCCCGGGAAACATACCCCGGAAAGTGCCGGCAACACCCTGACCCACCAGATGCGCTGGTTATACACCCAGGTCCAATAAACCCACTCGCCCGATAGAAAAAACAAATACCCATGATCCCATTAAAATCCCTGTGCCTCGCGGCAGTCGCCTTGCTTTCGATGCCAATCCTGCACTCCGCCCAAGTCGCGGTCCGGCTCGGCAAGGATCCGCTGATTCTCGCAGAATATGGTGGCACGAACTACCCGGTTTCCAAAACGAGGATGAACCTGGTCCATTACGACGGTGACATCACCGTGGCAAAAACGAATTTTTTCAATACCAAAACCGCGCTGATCGAGATCGGCGTTTATGAAAATGGCGGGGAGTTCACCGGGGCGGAAGTCGTCCAGAAAATCCGACAATACGAGGCCAAAAACATGCGGGTGGCCGGAGTCTTCGTTTACCGCGAAGATTGGCTGCCCCAAATCGGCGGCACCGGAGGACCGCACGCCATCGACCGCCGCCTGCTCTCCAACGTCGAGGTGCAGAGGATCCGCAACGCCATCAGCAACGGCAACCTCCTGTCCACCAACATCAAGTTGATCCAGCTGATCGGCGGCCGGGTCCACGGGCAACGCGGGGACAGCTGGTCCCGGATGACACCCGAGCGCAAGGCGGTGATTGCAGGTCTTTTCGACGGGGTTGCCATCGAGTGCCACATCGGCGACGAGGTGGCGACCGCCAATTTCCCGGATGGGCCGACGACGCTGATCGCCATGGCGGAAGTCACCGAATGGGCCAAGGCGAACTCCAAGCAGGCCCTGGTTTTCATGGGCGGCCTGCCTTCGACCTATCAGAATCTCGCGGCCACCCAGGTGACCTATCGCAAGTTGTGGGCGCATATGAACGGCAAAGCGGTCGGCAAAAACGCTCCGCACGTGATTTATTTCCGTCAGGGCGCGCGGGCCGGCGAGCACACTCCGGAAAGTGCGGGCAACACGCTCACCCATCAGATGCGGTGGTTGATCAACGAGGTCGATTGATCGGAGAAAAAACGGTCACATCATTTTGACCGATTCTTTATCGAGTCGCACCACCCCCAACGGTGGGGCGACTCTGAATCATCATCTATGACATCCCATCTTTTGTATCCATTCCTCGCTGCCAGCGGCCTTGCGCTCGGGCTGGGGCTGGGCCATTTGCAGAAACAGGAAGGCGGCATCGTAGACAAGGCGGGCAACTCCCCATCCGCAGGGGATTCCTCATCCAATCGGCCGGATTTCCGTCGAGAGATCCGTTCCACAAACCCGCTCCACCTCGCATTGCGGCAATGGGCGAAATCCGTCCATTCGGCGGATGAGATGACTCAGGAGGCGCTGATAGATATGGGCCAGGCACTCATCGGTTACGGTCCGGAAGCGGTGATGGAGGCATTCGCGGAAATCAAGCTGGCTTCGGGAGGAGGATTTCAGCTGCTTCAGTTGATCGCTCGGGCGGTATCCACCACACGGCCAGAGGTGGGGCTGGCATGGCTGGAAGCGCTGACTCCCGGATGCCGGTCGGATTCCGAACGGCAGGGGTTGTTATGGAGTGCCTGCGAAACGCCCGCCCGTCAGGTTCCACGATCCATTTGGAATGCAATCGGGGATTTTGCTGATTCCACCACGCGCGACCGGCTTCAGGGCTTGGCGCTTGCCTCGATCGGGCGCCTGGAAGGCGAGGCGGAGATGACCCGGCTGTTAGAACAAATCTCCGAATGCGGAACCGGTGAAGGGTTCGCGGCATCCTTCGCACATGAACTTGCCCGCGATCAGGTCGAGGTCGCCCAACGGGTGCTGCTGAATCTATCGGAAGGAGCCTTGCGCACACGAATGGCTGCCGAAATTCTCGAAAGCCTCGGCGAGCGGAATCCTCGCATCATCGTTGGATGGCTGGGCACACTGCCGGACGATCTGCGGACGGCTGGTTTGTTAGGTGGATTTTCTCCCTCCATGATCGCCCGCGGAGACCCGGCGTTGATCGTGGAACTGCTGACGGCCGTAGAAGGATTTCCCGGAGGTCGGGATTGGTCACAGGAGGCGCTCCAATACTGGATGTCGAACGACCCCGACAATGCAGTCCAGTGGTTGCGCGACGCGGGCGGCAATCTATCAGGAGATCGCCAGGCCTCCATGGCCGCAGCGGTGGTGTCCACAGATCCGGAGATCGCGGCATCGTGGTTGAGCCGATCTACCGATCCCAATGTGCAAGCCATCCTGGCGCGGTCCTTGGTGAAATCGAAATTTGCCGGCTCGCAGCAGGAAGCGGAGGCCTTCATTTCGCGCCTGCCTCAAGGCGAGGCACAGATGTCCGCCCGGAAGCAACTCGGCTACCTGCTGGTGAATGCGGATCGGGAAAAGGCTGCGGCTTATTTCGCCGAACACCCTGAGGCGCTCACCCGCACCGCCGCCGCGTCCTTGTTCGAACAACAGGCTGCGGAAAATCCCCAGGGCGTGGTCGCCGCGATTGAGAAGATGCCGGCAGAGTGGCAGCCCGAGCTGATAGGCCGTGCGGTGCGGTCGTGGGCAGCCAGCGATCCGGCTGCGGCGCGCCGCTGGTTGGACAGCCAGCCCCCCGGACCCGGTCATGACGTGGCGCTCGCTGCGGTGGCCAGTCAGATTTCCATCACAAACCCGCAGGAGGCCATGGACTTGGTCGCGGGAATTTCCAATCCGCATGCCCAGCTCGATGTCGTCAAACAGCCCTTCTCCATCTGGAGTCACTGCGCCCCCGCCGCCGCCGCGGAATGGCTCCGCGGACAGGGAAATGCCTACCCGGAGATCCACCTCGAACTGCAGGAAATCCTCGCCCAGGCCCGTGTCAGCAAGGTCCAACAATCCCTCGACCCCACCGAATTTTGAAACGCAGTCATTGCAAGCAGGCGGGAGTGTTTCTCCTCGGGTTCGGCGGCGGCTGGTATCTCGCAGTATCACGGATCGAGCCGGAGCGAGCCTGGGAAAATTCCCGAGTCCCACGGCCCGCTTTGAAAGAGACCTCTCCTAACATCAAGAGTCCAGCGGCGGGATTTCACTCACGGTGGGAATCCCTCCAGCGCCTCGGGCCTTCCACGGAACGCAACCTCGCGGTCAACCGCCTGCTCACGGAGATGGCGGAAAAACAGCCTCTGCTCACCTGGAAATCCGCCTCGATCATTCCTGATCCGGAAGAGCGCAAAGTGGCCCTGCAATTTCTCCTCGATCACGTGGCGAAGTCCGATCCCAGCACCGCCATGGCCTGGCTGGCCGCCCACCCGGAAGCTGCCACCGGCCAGGCGGTCGAGTCGCTGGCCGCGCAGTTTCGCGAAGTGCGGATGGACGACGCTTACCGGTGGGTCGAGTCGCTGCCGGAGACCTATCAGATAGCTGCGTTGACATCGATGGTCCAGGGGTTCACCGAGAAAAATCCGGCGGAAATCGCCCGGTTGATCGAGACCAGGGCCGGAACCGAGACCTATGATGCGCTCGCCCGGTCATTTGCCGGCAGTGCGAGCCGCATCGACCCGGCGGTGGCGATGCAGTGGTCCCGCAGTATTCGGAACTCCTCCGCCCGCAAGCTGTCGCAAAGCGAAGTGGCGTCCCAATGGATCCGTCAGGATCCGCTAGGTGCCCGCCGTTGGTTGGCGAACGATTCCTCCCTGTCTCACGAAGAGCGTGCGCTCTGCAGCGACACGATGGATGATGCGGAGCTCAACCACTACTGACACCGGAAATCCCCTGAGGTTTCATCGGGCTTTGAAATGCCTGTCCACGAAATTCAAATACTGCTGCCAGTCGAAATCGGTGACGTCGTGTTTCCCCGAACGCACGTGATAGCCGATGCCGCCCTGCACCGAGGTATCCACCGCGGGCCATGATTCCGCAGGCAGGCCGCCAGCGTCTAGCAGTAGGAACACGGGTTCCGCCGCCTTCGCAGCGGCGAACTCGCCTTCTGGGTCGGAATGCTTGTCCTCGATGGCACTCGCCACGTAGACCGGCCGTGGCGCGACGAGTGAAATCACGAGGTGCTGGTCGAACGGCAATTCCAGATCCCTGCCGATGTATTTACGGAAACTCCGCGCGAACCAGTGCGGAAACTTCGTGTTCAACCGCGCGATGTCCTCCCCCACTCCTCGACGGAAGAGTTTCGCGCCTCCCGCGCCGGACTCGTTGCTGATGACCATCGCGAACCGCTCGTCATTCGCCCCCGCCCAGAGCGCCGCTTTTCCAAGACGGGAGAATCCGAAAACCGCTACGCGTTTCGAATCGATGGCCGGTTCGTTTTCCAACACGTCGAGCGCTCGGCTGAGGCTCCACGCCCACGCCGCGATGCAGCCGAAGTTTTCATCTCCCTGCTGGAGTTCCGGGAAAAGCGGATGCACGCCACTTTCAAAATACGGTTCGCGGTCCCCACAGACGTCTTCCCGATAGATCGTCGCCAGCGCGTAGCCTTTGGATAGAATCTCCTCCACCGGCCACTGCTTCGAATTGATTCCACGGCTTGCTTCGGTCGCCCGGTTGTTCTCTACGGTTGATAGATCGACATAAGGCTGGCGTCCGGCCTCTACCCAACTCTCGGTAATCCGGATGCCAGGATCGGTATGGATCGCGTGGTTGCCCCAGAAGTTCAGCCCGAGAATCGCTGGAACCGGGCCCGTCGCCTGATTCGGCAGATAGACGAGAAGATCCATCCGCGGCCCCGCCTTGCCACCTGGATAGATGGCGGTCTGGATGCGCGTCGCCTTGCCGTCGAGCGCCCGCGGGTCGCGATCAAACACCTCGAAAACCATCTTCTCCGGCCGTCCCGGAGAACGCCCGTACATCTCGCGGGTGAAAAACTCCAACAGCTCGGGCCGGCGTCTTTCACGCCACTCCGCTGCCGTGGTGATCTTCGATCCATCCGTGGCGACCAGTGGATCGGGCAGCCCCTCCGCCCGGACTAGCAGAATAGCGGCAAGCATGAGCATTCGGGTCTTCATGACCCGCCCAGCGTATTTCCCGGATGGAAAATGTCTAGGACTCGCGTGCCTGAATCGCCGTGATGGCGATGGTGTAAACGATATCCTCCACCAGCGAGCCGCGGGAAAGGTCGTTGACCGGGCGCCTGAGGCCTTGCAGCACCGGGCCGATGCTGATGACGTTCGCGCTGCGCTGCACGGCCTTGTAAGTGGTGTTGCCGGTGTTGAGATCCGGGAAGATGAAGACCGTAGCGCGTCCGGCCAGCGGGCTGCCGGGTGCCTTGGTCGCGGCGACCTCGGCAATGGCGGCGGCGTCGTACTGCAGCGGCCCGTCTAGCAGGATTTCAGGCCGCTTCAAACGGGCGAGGCGGGTGGCTTCACGGACTTTTTCCACGTCGGCACCCTGACCGGACTCACCGGTGGAGTAGCTGATCATCGCGACGCGGGCGGGGATTCCCAGCTTCATGGCGGAGTCCGCGCTTTGGATGGCGATGTCGGCGAGCATCTCCGCATCGGGATCCGGATTCACCGCACAGTCGCCGTAAACGAGCACCTGGTCCGGCAGGCACATGAAGAAGATCGAGGAAACGACGCGCACGCCGGGTTTGGTTTTGATGATTTGAAGCGCCGGCCGGATGGTGTTCGCCGAGGTGTGGAGCGCGCCCGAGACGAGGCCGTCGACCTCGCCCAAGGCCAGCATCACCGTGCCGAGCCAGACATTGTCTTCGAGGAAATCCGCGGCATCGTGAGGCGTCAGGCCCTTGTGCCGCCGCATTTCCACCAGCGGAGCGATGTAGCCCGCGCGCACTTCCGCGGGATCGATGATCTCGACCGCTTCCGGCAGATGGATTTCGAGGCCGTTCGCCACGCGCAGGATCTCCTTGCGGCTGCCTAACAAAACACACCGCGCGATGCCGCGCTGGGCACAAAGCGCGGCCGCCCGGATCGTCCGCGGCTCGCTGCCTTCCGGCAGGACGATCCGCTTGCGGGCGTGTTTCGCCAACTCGACGATGCGGTGGCAGAAAGCCGCGGGCGACATCCGGGCCTCCACCGGTGCCGAGGATTTTTCCGCGAGCCAGTCGGTATCGATGTGGGTGGCGACGAAATCCATCGACCGGCGGACCCGCTCGATGTCATCCGCCGGAACCTCCTTGCTCATGCCGCTCAGGTGGGTGGCGGTGTGCCAGCTGTTAGTCTCCACCTTGAGGATGGGCAGCCCGGTATCCAGTGCCGGACGGCACAATTCGATTATCCCGGGAGGCAGGTCGGTATCACCGGTTAGAATGATGCCGGCGAAGTTGATCTTGTTCACCGCCGCCATCGCCACGGCCACGAAGACATCCGCACGGTCGGCCGGAGTGATCAGGATGTTTCCCGGAGTGAAGGCGCTCAGCATGTTGGGAACCGTGCGGGCGAGCAGGGTGAATTTTTTCGCCCGCCGTGTTTCAATCTCCCCTTCGTGGATCAAGGTCGCGCCCAAGTGACGGGCAATGTCCACCGTCCGCGGAGCGGATAGATCGGGATTCTCGGGGATGGCGCCGATGATGGGAAATCCCGTGCGCGAGAATAGCGGGCAATGCCGCAGGACCGTCTCACGGATTTCCGCCAGCGAACTCCCGACGGACGCGGGCGAGTGATTTACGAAACAACCGATCACGTTGCTGCCCTTGGACCCGCCGAACTCGCGGATGGAGAGCTCCATGCGCGACTCGAAGTCGGCGAAATCCTCCGGCGTGTCACCCGGCAGCGAGCCGGCTAGAATGACATTCGCGCTGAGCGTCTGGGCCAGCCTGAGGTTCATGCCCGCTGCGCTGGGCCACGCCTGTGTGTGGACGATCCCCTCCACGACCACCACGTCCGCGTCCGCGCAGGAATCATGGAACATGGCGACCACGCGCTCCATCAGCTGCTCTTCCTCACCGGATGAAATCAGCCGCGCGGCTTCCTCCTGGGGAATCGGATCGGCGGGTGTGAGCTGGGTAGTCGAGCGGATGAAATGGGTGGAACGCTCGGGACCGTTGTCGTGGTGGAACGACTGGCCGATCGGTTTGCAGAATGCG
Organism: Akkermansiaceae bacterium; assembly: GCA_041736495.1. GTDB lineage: Bacteria > Verrucomicrobiota > Verrucomicrobiia > Verrucomicrobiales > Akkermansiaceae > Luteolibacter. The sequence goes on along the minus strand of JBGSTM010000290.1, from coordinate 34,135 downwards.
ACGCGGACGCCGCGCACATCCAGAGCGCGGACCAGGCCGAGGGTCATCGTCGTTAGTCCGACATCGCTGCCGCTGGGTGCCAGAAACAAGGTGTAGGGGTTGTGCCCGTGCATGGTCAGTTTGTTGGGTTCGCTGGGTTGAGAAAGCGCGCCGCCTCGCGGGCGATCACCAACTCCTCGTTGGTGGGCACGACCAAGGCGAGCAGGCCGGATTCCGTGGCGGTGATCCTGCCGTGACTGTCCCGCCCGTCGTTTGCGTTGAGATCCGCCGCGAGGACGGCCCTGAGGATTTTCAAATGGGATAGGGTTTTTTCCCGGACGACGGCGCTGTGCTCGCCGATGCCGCCGGTGAAAACCAGCGCGTCCAGACGATCGAGCCCGGCCGCGAGTCCGAGGATTCCCTTTCCCAGGCGATAACAGAACACCTCGATGGCGATGCGCGACCGGGCGTGCCCTCCGACGGCCGCGGCGACCAGCGTCCGCATGTCGTTGCTGAGTCCGGAAAGCCCTAGCAGCCCGCTCCCGCGATTCAGGATGGCGGCAATCTCCGCCGGTGTCATGGCGAGGGATTTTGATAGAAATTCGAGCGCGTTCGCATCGATGTCCCCGCAACGGGTCCCCATGACGAGACCTTCCAGCGGAGTGAAGCCCATGGTGGTGTCAACGCTAAGCCCGCCCTTGACGGCACACGCGCTGCAGCCATTGCCAAGGTGGGCGGTGATCAACCGGGTGTCTGCCAGATCTTTGCCCAGAAGCCGCGCCGCTTCGCCGGCCACGAAACGGTGACTGGTGCCGTGAAAACCATACCGACGGATGCGGAATTTCTCATAATACTCGTATGGGATGGCATAGAGATACGCCTGCTCCGGCATGGTCTGATGGAACGCCGTGTCAAACACCGCGACATGCGGCAGCGAGGGGAAATAACTCCGGGCGGCCTCGATCCCCACCAGGCTGGCGGGATTGTGCAGCGGGGCCAGCGGGATGCACTCGCGGATGGTTGCGACCACACTTTCATCAATGTTCGCGCTGTGCGAAAACGCTTCCCCTCCATGAACAACGCGATGACCAACAACACCGATCCGTGACTTGTCAATCCGCTCCATGGCCGCTGCGATCGCCCTGGCATGATCGGCAAGCGGCAGCGCGAGGCTTTCGCGATGCCCGGGACCTGAAATGTGCAGGACGCCTTCTTCGCAACCCAGTGCCTCTGCCAGACCACAGACCAGGACTTCCTCGCTGGCGGAATCAATCAGTGAGAATTTCAACGACGAGCTTCCGCTGTTGATCACCAACACGGCGGTTCGGGAATCAACGGGTCCGGCGAGGGATGGGTGGGTCATGGAAAAGCGACTTCAGTCCCACGACCATGCGGACTCGGAACCACGTTGCCAACCCATTATCGACCTTTGAGAGAGCGGATTCGGCCATGGAAAACGATCATGCCGCGTGAAGACCATGCGGAGTTGCGCGCCTCCCGGGGTCTTGTCGGAGGACGAACGATGATCCGTGAAACAGGCTTGCCAACCCATCCCTCAGGATGCGTTATGCCATGCCCCCCGCTGTCGTTTCTTCCAAAATGCATTCCCATCACACCGGCCGGAACCACCGAATGGAACGCTGGCCATGATACCTGCGATGTTTCACCCGTCTGGCACCTAATGGCGTGCCCCGTGCGAAGAATAGGTGCTTATGGATGACCGCATTCGCCAGCTTTGGGATGAAATGGGAGAATTGCTCAATGGACTTGATTCGAAATTCTCCGGTCGGGAGGAGGCTGCAATGGGGAGTTATGGAAGACGGCTTCTCCGGCGAATCATTGGAACCGGGATGCTTCCCACTCATGACCTCCATGCATTTCAAACAGGTTTCGATTCGCTCACATCCGACTACAGGATTTCGAACAACGATCTGCGGGCGATGAATCTAACCTACATCCGCCTGCGCCTGAAAGTCTTTCCAGAAGACAAGGAAAATCCGGACAAATGCCTGTAGAAACGGTCGTTTTCCTTTTCAGCCACCGACACGGTCAGCACGAAGAGCCCCAACAGGGTCGCCACTCCCGGAATATCTCCGACACCGGGTGCCGCCGCGACCACTCCCACCACCAACAACAGAGGCCCAAAGGATCGGCGCCCCACGGCACCCATCACCTGCTCCACCGACACCTCCTCGATGCGATCAAGCAATTCATTGAGACTCCGCGGTGGATTCTTCCTGTCGTCCATTAGACTGCGTTTCCCCTTGGTGTCTGCATGGGGTTCGGTGGTGCGAATCAAGAGCGGATGGTAAGGTGGCCATCGACGCTCAGGGTAGAAATCCATCGGATAGGCAGATCCTTCCGCAGTGGAATGCAAATCAGCCGCGCTCCGGAACTTCGGAGCGCGGCTGAGAGATCACGGGCGGGGCTCAGCATCCGCAATCCCGCGAATGCTTGAGTTCCTTTTCGATGGCCTCGCGGGTTTCGCCGGTCCTTTTCTGGATCCGGCCGATGAGTTCATCTTCCTTGCCCGAAACATAAGTCAAGTCGTCGTCCGTGAGGTCCGCCCACTTCTGTTTCAGCTTTCCTTTTGCAATGTTCCAGTCTCCTTTGATTTCGAGCGAATTCATTTTTGGGTATTGGTTTGAATTAGGGTGTATCTCCGACGCAACGTGCGACCGGAGTCACGGAAACCATATAACATAGCCTATGCCATCCGTGTGATGGATCACTCGATCCCACAGAATCAATCCTTTCGCCTCTTCCCACTGCATTCCCGCAGAGCGGGAGGGAAAGGCAAAGTGCAAGATTTAGTGCACGATGCACCTGCATTCGGATGCTTCATTGCAACCGCACGCTCAACATCTTCATCATCGCGATTATCGAGAAAAGCGATCGACGGCCAGCAAGACAGGGTATTTTGCAATTCCCGATCAGGCGTATTGCAAACATCGACCATGATGTCCGCTCCGCTCCAGACCGCCCTGTGCTTGCTTTCAAGGGGGATTGAGCGAATTGGCACCGATTCTGCGATAGGATGGAAAATCCATTCCAAGCTTTATAAATCACCCGCCCGCCGCACAAACGCAGATACCACCCAGATCGTCACCTTCATCCCCGCTTGCATTTGTGTCATCCCGATTTCCGGACCAGTCTCTAACGGCTGTCCCTGCCCGAACTGTATTGAACCTTATTGAAAACCATTAGAAACCAATGAAAAACACGATATTCGCAATCGCCGCAGGCGGTTTCATCCCGACACTCGCGATTGCAGGAGAACCCATGACAACCTCCGCCCCGCAGCCCATGTCGGAACCGGAAATGAGCTGGACTGGATTCTACCTCGGTGTCCAAGCCGGTGTGATGTTCGATCCGGATTCCGGGGACGGGCTCGTTTTCGACTCCAACCTGGACGGGAAATACGGAGATACCGTTCCATTCGGCTCCGGAGCGGGCGCGCCCAATGCGTTCCGGCAGAACTTCGACCATGAGTTCGACGAATCCGCATCGCTCGGTGTGGTACTGGGTTACGACCACCAGTTCAACAACTTCGTGCTCGGCGGGATTCTCGACTACAACCGTACGAACCTATCGGAATCCCAGAATGCCTTCTCTGCCACTCCGGCGTTCTACCGGGAAGAGAGATCGGTTGAAAACCTCGGCTCCCTGCGCCTCCGCGCCGGTTATCTGGTCACCGACAGCACGCTTCTCTATCTTACGGGCGGCCTTGTTTACGGGGATCCGGAATACAACTTCCTGTCAAACAACCCGAACCGGACTTCCACGGGAGACAACGACGGTGATATTGGATATGCCCTTGGTGCCGGCGTGGAAACGCGTATCAGCCGGAACTGGTCGCTTACCCTTGAATATCTTTACACAAACTTCGGCGACGGGGATTTTGTGACGAATTTCAACAACGGACCGTTCGCGATCCAGGCAGGCTCCACGAATGTTCGCGGAGGCGAGCGGGACTTCGATTTCCATACCGTTCAGGCGAAGTTGATCTACCGCTTCTAACTCAACTCGGAATCACTTGAAACCTGCTGGGACATTCATGTCCCAGCAGGTTTTTTATGTTGAATGACATCAGAAAACCCGCCGGTTGACCCGGCGGGGTGGATGTTGAACTGCGATCATAAGTGCTGGCTCACCGGCCGTCGCCGTCCGCGTCACCAGGCAAAGCACGCTCGACGTGGTGCCAGCCATCACGCGCCGCATCACGGGCTCTCTCCCAGCCAAGCCGGGATCCACCACGGGCGGTCTCCCACTCGCTGGAGAGTTCCGGTTCAATTTCGTCGAAGCTCTTGCCGCGATGGCGGTTGTAGCCCTCGTATCCGATCCGATAGGCCGGGCCGTAATCGTTGAAATCGTGGTCTCCGATGTAATACGGCTGAAGGTGATATCTTTCGTTCCAGTAGGCATCTTCCGCCGTCGGGTCGATGGATTCGGCGACTGAATGGCCTGCCGCAGCGCCGGCGATGGCTCCCACCAATCCGCCAACGGCCGTGCCGATCGGGCCTCCCATGGATCCTATCGCCGCTCCGGCGGCAGCTCCTCCGGCAGCGCCGACTCCGGTTCCCACGGGATGGCTGCCTGGTTCTCCCGTGATGGGGTCTCTGTTCTCATCTTTTGAAGTTTCAGTAGTTTTGGTTTTCATAGCATCCTTCTTTTAGCAAGCGGCCTGCCATGCAACTTATCCCGAGCCGATCGGCGTTGAGTCTTATGAACGGAGACGTGAAACCCAAATGACCTATCCATCTCCCAAACCTCCACCTCCCTGCGGATCGATGCATATAGCACCATCCCCTTGCAAATCGCGGCGAGGCGGCAAGTCGGAGTTCCGGCGGGAACGACACCTCGAATCGTCCCTATCTATCAGCCTTATCGTTTTCCCGCCGGATTCCAGAAACTCCAGCACTGCCGTCACCAGCGCCTCCGCCGCGTTGAAGTTCACCGCGTGTGCCGCACCGGGAATGCTGATCCAGCGCGCATCGGGAATCAACGCGGCCGCCTGCTCGACCCACTGCTGCGGCGCGATCGGGTCCTTCTCTCCCCGGACGACCAGCACCGGGACCCGGATCTTCGGCAATTTCTCAGTAATGGGATCCTCAAGCGCGTAACTCAAGGTTCGCAGGCAGCGGCAAATCCCCGACCTCAAATAATCCATCACTGCGATCCCATACAGGCCGAACGGTTCACAGGGCACATCCCTCAGAAGACGCCGGATCTGGATGAAGATGCGCCGCGCCTCCGGATCAATGGTCGGACCCACGAGAATTGCGGCTGCCAGACGCGAATGATGCCGTGCCGCGAAATCCACGATCACCTGAGCACCGAGGGAATTGCCGATCAACACAGGTGATTCGATTCCCACCGCCGCGAGCCATTCCGCAAGGGCATCGGCGAGCTCTGGAATCGTAAGGGCACGCGACGGCTTGCTGCTGCTTCCGAAACCAGGCAGGTCGGGGACAAAAACTTTTCCATGCGTGGAAAGGCAATCCGCCGTAGGCATCAGATAGCGGCCGGACATTCCGAGTCCATGGATGAGGACGAACACAGGACGGCTCCCATCCGCTTGCATTTCGAATTCCAGCGCCTGCATCATGCCACAGGCCACGGGAGTTAGAAAAGAACGGAAAACTGGTGGCTGCGGTTCGATGGTGGATGAAATGAGCGGTTCGATCTCAACGCAAACTCAAATTTCACCCCGGTCCGGCGGCGGGAGCCACACCCACTTCGCAAGATTGCGCCACATGGGTGGCCCACTTGCGCAAGTTGCATGAAACCTTTGCAAATCGCCAAGTTTCCGCAAACCAACCCGCACCTGATCGGATTTAATTCTTTGATCATGAGTCATCTAGAAATCGGACTTTCTGGAACTACGGCTGCTAAGGATCCAGCCGCCGATATTCGGTTCAACCGGATCGATGGATCGGTATTTGGAAAAACATTCAACCCATGAAAACCATTTCTCCTCCTCAAATTCTCACCGATCAGATCGAGCAGCTTCACTGCATGGAAACTCAAATTGCAAGGACCCTCCCCATTCTCGCAGGGAGTGTGCTGAATGTCCGCTTGCGCAGGTGGTTGTCCTGCCGTGCCAGACGCGCCCGGGAACGTCGCGACCAGTTGAAGGAACTTCTGGACCTGCATCCGCATTCCCTCGCCTCCAAATCTTATGACTCGATCCGCAGTATCCTGACTGAAGGTAACAGGGATCTTGCCCGCATCCATCACCCGTATTCCCGCGATGTGGCCATGATCGAACACTGCATCCGCATCGAGCAGCATGCCAGGACGGCTTATGGGATCGCGGTTCCGCTTACCCACCGAATCGGATTCCCCCAGATCAGCGTGAGGCTGAAGCTCCTGCTCACCGAACTGGAAACCGCCCGTCACTCCTACCATGCGATGGAAGCCGAACTTTTCGCGATCGCCGCCTGCCATCCTCAACCCCATGTGGGAAACTCCGCCCCTGCGGCCTCCATCAAATACAACGGAAGCAGGAAATCCAGTGGACTGGCACCGCTGGCCGTCGGCTACTAGCAGATCATGAGCTTCCTGACCTGGATGACCCTGGCGGGAGGCCTGTTGCTGTTGATGGCATTCTTGTCCGCGTTCATGCGGCGGTTGCCGGTGACTTCATCGCTCATCTATCTGTCACTTGGACTGGCGATCGGTCCCCTGTGGCTCGATCTGATCACGATTGATTTCATCCGGGAGTCCGTCGTTTTCGAACATCTGGCGGAAATCGCCGTGATCATTTCCCTGTTTGTCTGCGGACTGAAACTGCGCCTTCCACTGACCCATTCCGCGTGGCTTCCGGCGTTTCTGCTGGCAGGCCCCGTGATGCTGGCCTCCATTGCGGGAGTCGCCGTCTTCGGCCATTGGATGCTCGCGTTGAGCTGGCCGGCAGCCTGTCTCTTGGGCGCGGTGCTCGCCCCGACGGATCCGGTGCTTGCCGGGGTGGTCTCCGTCAACGACGCGCGCGACAAGGACCGCATGCGCTACGGCTTGTCGGGAGAGGCGGGTTTCAACGATGGTGCCGCGTTTCCTTTCGTGATCTTCGCGCTCCTGTGGATGGAGCACGGTGCCTTGGGTGATTGGACCGCCGGCTGGGCGGCACATCGTCTGATCTGGGCCATCCCCGCCGGGTTGATGTTTGGGTTCTTTCTCGGAAAATGGGTCGGTCACTTTGCCATCCGCCTGCGGAGTCGCAATCCACACACTGGAGCGCCGGATGATTTTCTCGCGCTGGCGCTGATCGCACTTGCCTACGCCGGTGCGGAGTCTGCCGGCGCCTGGGGATTTCTAGCGGTGTTCGCCGCGGGACTTGGGTTCCGCCGAACGGAGGTCGTCACCACAGAGACACATTCCGAGCCCGCGAAGCCGGAGGGTCATTCCATGGGATCACACGATTCGCAGTCCCGTCCTCCCGCCGAGTACCTTGCCGACAAGGTCGCCACTGTCGAGGACATGAGGCATCCAACGAAAGTCGCGGGACACATGGTCGGCGAGATCATCACCTTCGGCGACACCGCGGAGCGCCTTCTGGAGGTGCTGGTGGTTGTCCTGCTGGGTATTTGCCTGGCCACCTACTGGGACTGGCGCGCGATCCCCCTCGCCCTCGCCTTGTTCATCGTGATCCGTCCGCTCTCCACGCTTCTCTTTCTAGCAAGGACGCCCACCCGGCTCTCGCAGCGGAGCTTGATGGGTTGGTTTGGAATCCGCGGAATCGGCAGTCTTTACTACCTGAGTTACGCCCTCAATCACGGGCTCAACGCCCAGGCTTTTGAAATCGTGTCTCTCACCCTGTCGGTTGTGGCACTCAGTGTGGCCATCCACGGTCTCTCCAGTCCGTTGCTGGACTTCTATGAAAAATTCGCGATGCGCTCGAAATCCCGGAAATCCTGAACACAAACCTCTGATAGGGGTTACATCTCAGGACGGATCCTCAATTGAGGGTGGAGGTGAAATACGCACGATTTGCTCGGGATTTCTTACGAGTTGATCCAAGTGACACGCCAGTTCGTTCAGCTGGCAGTCGAGTATCGAGATCATTTTCATCTGTTGCTCATCATCACCCGAAGTCATCCGGAGAATTTCCAATGTGGTGCGCATGCAGGAGAGCGGAGTTCTCATGTCATGAACGGATTTCGCCACGATCAGTTTCCAGGGCAGCGGTTCATCGGCATGGTTTTCAGGCAACATGCGAAAACATTTCCAACGGTAATTTCGAGTATCAAGGAGAATTCCGGCCTGCCATCGGCCAAATGCGGCGCGCTCCGTTTGGCATTTCCTCATGTCGGAAGTTCATCAACCAGTGGTTTGTAAAAATTCAATGATCCGTAACTTGCAACCCGTCACAGTCCGGCTATTTTTACCAGTCCCGGCGCAAGAGCATTGCCTCACCGGCATGACCACCCATCAACCCAATCATCACTCCGTGAGACACCTGTTCATTTACGCGATTGCCCGAACCGAAAGCCAGGCCTTGCAAATCGAGGACCGACTTACGCGGGCCGGCTTCTCCAATGACGGGATTTCAGCCTTGATTCCCGACAAGAATTTTAGCCAGGCATTCTCCCATCTATCACCAGCAGATGAAGTTCGGGGAATCGAGACCGGTGCTGCGACGGGGGGAGTCCTGGGAGGAGCATTGGGGCTGTTGGCAAGCATCGGTGCCTTGGTGATTCCCGGAGTGGGCCGCATGATCGCGGTCGGGCCGCTGTTGGCCGCTCTGGGCGGAGTTGTGAATGGCGCGGCGGCGGTCGGCATCTCGGGCGCCCTGGTGGGACTCGGCATTCCGGAAAAAGATGCCAAGCTTTATGAACATCGGATCGTGGGAGGTGACATTCTCATCTCGGTGCAGGCGGAAACGGTGGATGAAGTCCAGATCGCCCGGGATGTTCTGGAAAAAGCCATGGCGGAGGACATCGCCATCACCACCATTCCCAGCGAAGAATCTCCGGCGTAAGAGCCACCCGCCATTGGTGGCGCGCATGCATTGCCGCGGGATGCCATGCTCCCATGAATCACCTGCGGCCACTTTCATCAATGAGTCTGCGGGCGGTGGCAATGCGGGGATGGTAATTTGCATGATTTGAGTAATCCGGGAACGGCAGATCCAGCCGGTCGCACCAGGTTTCGATGCCATAACTTCCTGGTAGATTGAATCGCAGCGGCACTCCCAACAGATCACTGCACATGAGCACGGCGAGTTTGCAGGGTGTGTTGAACAGCGCCTGGTGGAAAGCCTCAAGCAAGCGATCATCAAGCTCATCCGGCGGATCATCCTCCCAACCGATGAAACCGAGAAGCCACGCAAGCTCGGCGGCTTCCGGGCCTTCGGGATTGGCGGCCGCAGCGCGTTGCAGACGTGGATAGAGGATCGCCAGCGGCGCGTTGTCATGGTTCGCATAGGTCACCAGACCGTGTTCCCTGAGTTTGATCGCTGACGGGTCATCGACGCCCCTGCCCCGTTCGAGCTGAGGGAAAACCAGATTGGCCAGCGGGAGCTCGACAAGTGCCCGGCTCATGTATTCGGGCATGTCGCCCATCAGTTCGGCAACGAGCTGCATCGGTCCTGCCGCCTCGCGGATGGCGGAAATAATCTCCAGGCCCTGCAGTTCGTTCATGCGGGCGCTGACCGGCTCCGCATCGGGCCCCGGCACGAAACGGGGCAATCGCCCGCCGGTCCTGAGTGCGGCCTCTACTTCGGATAGATTGGAGAATTCGGAGTGCCGTGCACCGCCCGGCCAGGGAAACATGTAGGCGCGGAAGTAGCCCCGGAGGTGATCCAGGCGGCAGAGATGGAAGAGCCGGCTCTCCGACGCCACCCGTCCGCGCAGCCAGGAAAAGCCGGTGGAGCGGTGGTTTTCCCAGCGATAGGCAGGCAGATTCCAGTTCTGGCCCCAGCGCTCGGCATCCTTGCTGGTGTCGAAATGCACCAGCGGGTGTGAGCCCATGTTCCAGTCGAGATCGAAGAGTTCGGGATTTCCCCAGACATCGGAACTCCCCCGCCCCACGCCGAAGGAGATGTCCCCCATCAGCATGATTCCCTGGAGATCCGCGTATTCCCTAACGGCCAACCACTGGCGATGGGCGAGCCACTGGGCAAAGGCATATCCCTGCCGGATGTCTTCGAGCTCTTCGCGGTCGGGATGTTGCAGAATCCAATCGCAAGCACCGTGCCAGGTCTGATGGCCGGGCTGCCAGTCGAGCCAATCGACGTTCCCTTCATACTCCCGGATGAGCAGCCGGAACATGGTGTAGTGGTCGAGCCAGTCCTTTTCGCGCAGTGCAAACGCCTGAAACTCCGCCATATCCCGGCCAGGATCCCCGGTCTGAAAGCGGTGCCAGGCCCGTTGCAGGATCTGGATCTTGAGTGGATGCACCGAACCGTGCTTGACGATGCCGGTCCTGAGCCGCGCGAGCCATGCCTGAGGTGCCGCCCGCTCCAGATCCGACTCTAGCAGACCCGGCACTTCGGAAGGTTCCAGATGCACATACGCCGGCGACAACGCCCGCGCGCTGATGGGATTGTACGGGCTGTGATCCCCGAAAGTCTCGTGGATCGGCAGCAGCTGGAGAACAGAGAATGAATTCGCCGCACAGAAATCGATGGCTTCGCGGACTGCCCGCGTGTCGCCAATTCCGAAATCGTCCCGATGGCGCATTGCGAAAACCGGCACCAACAATCCAGCGCGGCGGTGGGACAAGGGAACAAGGTGATGATCAGGGGCAGGCTCCGCGACATCACGCGGATCAAGCGGTAAAGGTGTGGAATCGGATCTCATGGCCCAAATAGTTTCCGAACCCATGCGCGTGTTATGGCACTCCGTCAAACAGCGAATGATTTCAATCAACCCCGCCTTCCAAGCGGAAAAAATGGCACGCGGTTTGCAAGTCAAAGCGAGGTGGCAACCCCGCGTGGTTTTAAAATTCAACGAAGTCCGCATGGCTCATGGAGATCTACTTTTTGCAATTCGCAACCCCGCGCCGCATTCTGCAATCCGGTCCGTCATGCGCCAATCCACAAGGCTTGAAAAACGAACGGCTTCCGATGGCGTCGCGATTGGCATGTGAAAGGCTAACATGCAAGGACCTCAAACTGTCCGAGCTTCCATGTCCGTCCTCTCCATTTCCGATGCCTCCCAACCCAATCAATCCGTGAGCGCCCCCGGGAAATTCCGGAATGGAACGGGAAAACGGCGGCCCCGGATCCTGATGGTGACACCTGAACTGAGTGAAAGCAGTTTTCTCTCACAGAACGGGAAGCTCGCGCCATGCGTGAAAGCCGGTGGGCTGGCGGACGTCTGCGCCCTGCTCGTCGACTCGCTGTCGGACGCCGGCGCGGATGTGCATGTCGCGATGCCCCATTTCCAGTCACTTTACCAACCCGGCGCGGCGGGTCACTCGCGACGGCTTCACTTGTGCAAGGACCGGGAGTTCTCGCACCGGCGCTCCGTTTATGAAGGGTGCCAGCACTCCAATCTGCGGGGCGCCCTGGCGTTCCAAAGGGACGTGATCCAGTACATCATTCCGCGGATCAAGCCGGACCTGATCCACTGTCATGACTGGATGACCGGACTGGTTCCCGCAGCCGCCAGGAAGATGGGGATACCCACCCTGTTCACCCTTCACAATCTCCATGACGAACAGGCATCGCTGGGACACATCGAAGACCGCGGTGTGGATGCCGCCGAGTTCTGGCAGCACCTTTATTTCCATCAATTTCCGGGAAGCTATGAATCCACCCGCAACGACAACACCATCAGCATGCTCGCCTCCGGCATCCTTGCCGCCGACCAGATGAACACGGTGAGCCGCAGCTTCCTGGGAGAACTGGTAGGCGGCGTGCACCCTACCTCGTGGGCGGTCGTGGATGCCGCCCGGGGAAAATTGGGAGCCGGGAAGGCGCACGGGATCATCAACTCCCTGCCTGCCTCGCTGTGTCCCGAGCAGGACATCCATCTGGCCTGCCAATACGACGCGGAATCCCATGTGGCCGGGAAGCGGGAGAACAAGCGGACGCTCCAGCGGTTGCTTGGGTTGGATGAGGAAGAGGACGCGCCGATCCTCTTCTGGCCTTCACGGCTGGACCCGATGCAGAAGGGCTGCCACCTGCTGGCGGAGACGATCTATCAGACGATCAGCGACTACTGGGCGCTGGGGATGCAGGTGGTCATCATTGGTGACGGACCCTACCGCAAGACATTCGAGGACATCGCGGAATTTCACGGCCTGCAAAACCGCATCGCAGTGAGGGGCTTCAGCGAAAGCCTGTCGCGGCTGGGCTACGCGGCGTCGGACTTCACGCTGATGCCTTCCGCCTACGAGCCTTGTGGACTCTCCCAGATGATCGGGTTGCGCTACGGCAGTCTGCCGATCGTGCATTCGACCGGCGGCCTGCGCGACACGGTCCTGCCCCTCGACAGCCAGCAACAGCATGGAAACGGTTTCGCCTTCGAAATTTACGATGCCTCCGGGCTGAGGTGGGCCATCGATGAGGCGATGCGCTTTTTCATCCGCCCCCCCGCGGAAAGGGAAAGCAACGTCTCAAGAATCATGGCCGAAGCTTCGGAAAATTTTTCTCCGGCTTCCATGGTGGACCAGTATCTTGAAATCTATCGAACCTTGCTGGAACCGGAACACCCCGGAACCTAACAACCATGCATCTGTCAATGGCCAGGCATCCGCTCGGAGTTCTGAAGAGGGCGATGGGCCAGTTCATCGAGGATGACTGTATCTCGATGAGCGCTGCGATCGCCTACTACTCCGCATTTTCGCTGGCACCCCTGCTGCTGATCGCCGTGGCCATCGCAGGAATGTTCTTCGGAGATGAAGCGGTCCGCGGCGCGTTGGAAGGAGAACTCCGGCAATACATGGGCCCGAGCGCTGCCTTCGTGTTGCAGGACATGGTCGCGAACGCTCACAAACCGGCGGACAACGTGATGGTGTCGGTCGTGGGGATTGTCCTGCTTCTGGTCGGTGCGTCGGGAGTCTTCGGGCAACTGCGATCGGCATTGAACCGGATCTGGGAGACCGGTTCAGGGACTATGGAGGGAGTCAGGGGATTTGTGAAAGGACGACTCATTTCTTTCTCGATGGTGCTGGTCACGGGTTTCCTGTTGCTGGTCTCGATGGTCCTAACGACAATCCTCCAGGCATTCGCCGACCATCTGGGCAGGGCCGCGGGCATCCCGCTGGCGGCATGGATCGCAGGCAGCGGGGTGCTGTCACTACTTGTGATCACGCTGCTGTTTGCCGCGATTTTCAAGATTCTTCCGGAAGCTGACGTGCGCTGGAAGGACGTGTGGACGGGAGCCGCATTCACAGCAGGGCTTTTCCTGTTGGGAAAATACGCGATCGGCTGGTATTTGGGACGGGAAGCGACCGCTTCGACTTATGGCTCGGCCGGGTCGTTCGCGGTGATGTTGATGTGGCTCTATTACTCAAGCATCATTCTGCTGTTCGGTGCGGAATTCACCAAGAGCCAGTCCCGGACCGGAATCGCAGATCAGCCATCCTGAACCTTCGAAATCGCCGCCCGTCGTTCGGGAGAAACAAAGGTACCGCGGGCTGCCTCGATCCGCCATAGTTCGACTCCGTCACGTTGGCGGATCGCTTCGCGTTCCAGTTCGGCGAAATCAATTCCGCTCCACTCCGGATACCATGGGGAGATTTCCCGCAGGCACAACCATAGCAATCTCTTGCCTTGCACGCCGAGCGCAAGCATCTCCAGCGCTTCAAACAAGCCGAGTTCACCCGGCTCGAATCCCTCCCACTTGAGCTTGAGCAATCCAATCGTGGCGGACATCCTGCCGGCGGACTTGAGCAACCTGCTCGGCTCACCGTCACCGGCTTCCAGAAGCCGGCCCAAAAGGCTGCGATCCTCCTCAACATCGATCTTCAACTCCGTGAAAAAGTCCACCGCCTGCGGATCCTCGTAGGTGTCGATGAAATGCTGGATCAACAGCAGTGCCCCCGACGCACCCGCAAGGTGGTCATTCAAGTAACGTTCGATTTCCCGGTCCATGTTGATGAATGTTAGGCAGACTGGCGGACTGCGAGATACGAGTGGTCGGCCTGGGTCAGCCATTGGTTGACCGACTCGGCCGCACGCACTCCTTCCGCGGCGGAGCAGACAGCCATTTCGATCCCGTCGCCGGCCCCACGGATGCGGAAGAGGCCCTGGATCCCGGGCTGGTGGGAGGCGAGATCGTGGAAAGGAGCAACATCCGTGAATTCACCCCCGACGCGGTTGGCGAGGTGGAGATGTGATTCCACCTGAGAAGGGAAAAACAGCGCCTGGCAGGGATAACAGAATCCGTTTTCCATCCGGATGGACTCAAGATGCCTGCCGCGTCCTTCCAGTGACCGGACGGTGCCGGTGACGACATCCACCGGCAAGCCCGCCACCTTGCTGGCAGCGGATTGCGGAAGGTGGGTTCCATGCGTGTAAAGGGTCACCCGCTGCGTCCAGCTGAGGAGCTTGACCGCCATCGCGGCCGCGGCGTCATCCCTCCCGATGACACCGATCCTGCGTCCCCGGTGCTCCCAACCGCCGCAATACGGGCACTGGTGCAGGGAAGATCCGTAGAATCGCTTGACGTCTGCTAGATCAGGCGGACGGGCGGTGAAATCTGAGGCGAGAAGCAGGGCCTTGGCACGACAGGTGCGACCGCCTTCCAACGAGACGAGGAACCCTCCATGATCGCGCTGCGCGTCGCTAACGGATCTGCGCACCGAGCTGACGGAATTCAGGCGGTTCATTTGAATCCTGCCGGTACGAAGCCATTCCGCAGGGCAGCAGGAATCTTCCAACCTGCGGTGTCTCGAATCCAGGAAACCCTCAGTCTCACCGCCGCCCGCATCGCATACGAGAACCTCGCGCATCAGCCTCCCTAACAATATTGCCGCACTGAGTGCCGCTGGTCCGCCTCCGGCGATGACCACATCGTAAGTTCCGTTGGCTTTCACGTGGCAGGAACGGGTTCGAGTTCCAGCCCGCGTGCCGCATTCGGGGAGTTCGGCTTCCTGCTTCCCCTTCCCGCGCCCTGCGGCTCCATTTCATCGTCCGGTTCGACGTCAATCGTTTGTTGTTTTTTCATGGGTTTGAAGGGTTTTCTGATCATGCGTCATCTGATTTTCAGGGTGTACTTTCGGCAGTTGCGCCCGAATCAAGTAGGGGAGAATTCCGCCCTTGGCCCGGATGAGCCACACCCGCCGACAGCCGTTCCGCCGGTTCCTGGCGTCCGTAGAAGTACGAGTCGCGAGGCATGTCCGCGAAATGCCAATAGGTTCCCACGAAGAAGCCGACCGCATGAATCCCGGCGAGTGTCGCGATGCCATAGATCAGGAGCCGCTCGTGATTGAGATGCATGAAAATCGCCGCGACCAGGAGTGCCTTGACGGTGGCGATCCCGATACCTAACAAAGCGTCCCAGCGGTCGAAACCATGTCCACCGACATCCAACCACGGGACCGTGGCGACGGCCACTGTCGTCCCCGTGGCGCAGAAGAGAACCAGCCCCACCAGCTGATAGGTTCTCGCCGTCTTCCGGATGTCCTCCATCGGTTTGACGGCGGCAGGGTCCTGAATGGTGGTTTCCGCACTCATGCTGAATCATCCTTGAAGCAATGACTGGGCACCATCGATGTAGATCTCGGTGCCGCTGACGTGGCGGGCGGAATCCGAGGCGAGAAACAGGATTGCATCCGCCACATCCTCCGCGGCACCCGGTTGCCCCCACGTGAGAGGCACTTCTCCGGCGGGAAACTCCACGGGCAGGTGAAGTGTGGAGATGTTTCGCCGCTCGGTGGAGTCGTCGATGCTCGTCTCGATGGATCCCGGACAGACCACATTGACTCGAATGCCCTCTTTGGCGAGTTCCAGGGAAGTCATTTTCGCGAAGGCGACTTGGGCGGCTTTCGAACAGGCATAGGCGGTCGCCCCGGAATTGCTGAAGATGCGGTTTCCATTGATGGATGAAACAATGACCACGGAGCCACCACGCTGTTTTTTAAGCAAGGGCAACGCGAGCTTCACCGTGAGAAAGGTTCCCCGAAGGTTGATGGCCAGGGTTTCGTCCCACTCGCTGACGTCGAGCTTGTCGAGTGGAGCCCAGACTCCGTTCACCCCGGCGTTTGCCACCACGATGTCCAATGATCCCCAGAACCGTTTCACGCGCTCATAGGCTTCCAGCATTTCGGACTCGCTGGACACATCGGCCAGGAGGATATGGTGGCCGGCTTCCTGACCACCGATTTCTTCGTGAACGGCGGCAAGCTCGTCTTCCGTCCGCCCTAACAACGCCAGCTTCGCGCCCGCACGGGAGAACGTCCTTGCGGTGGCGCTGCCTATGCCGGATCCGGCACCTGTTACCAAGGCGCGCTTACCTGCCATGTTGTTTTCAGGGGAATGATTCATTGGTAAATTCCTGGAGGGTTTCCGGAACCAGCAAGCAGTTCCAGGACCTGAAACTCAAATGAAGAGAAACGACGAAATCTCAATATCTTGCGGGTTCAAGGAAGTGCGCTCAGTCCCCTTGAGGAGTGCATATCGCAGAGGTGTCGTGCACGGTGAATGACGCTTTCGGATTGCAGCTCAATGCATGAGGTTCCATGGCCGAGGCAATGTCAACGGCTGCTCCAAGCTTCGCGGATGCGTATCCCGGCGATTTGCACCGCAGCAGGGTTGGCAAGCGGCGCATCCGCAGCGAGTTCCTCCGCGACGATAACGGGAAGCAGATCCGTGAGTGCGATGATGAGAGGAGGAGTTTCTTCGATCCCAATGCCCGCCAATTCCGCGCATTCTTCGTGCGCGGTGGAGAGTCCCAGTGTCAGCAGCATTCCATAGCCGACCGAAGCGACATCCAAAGCGATGATATCATCCCTAACCATGCGGGAAACGGGGTGCTCGCGCACTTTCCCGTAAATCCCCGCGAGTGTTCCCGTAACCGCCATGACGCCTTCCTTGAAGGCCGCACCCAAAGTACCGTCCTCAGCATCGGATAGTTTTTTGAGCAAAGCCAATCTGTTTCCGCTGGTGTTCACAACTTGGGTGAGGATCTCGTTGAGTTCCGTAAATTCCGTAATGCGGTCATCTTCCATCTGTAGTTTCACGGCGTTGATGATATCCCGCTCAAGACCGATCATGTCATTGACGTATTGCTTCAGGCTGTCGTGGTGTTTTTCGTTCATGGTGCCTTAAGCCTCGCAGTTTCCATTCCAGCATGAAACCACGGGAAATTCCCGAAAAGCGGGCTCATCGGGTGCGTTATGCATCCTATCAGAATTGGCGACAGCGCGATTTGCATTCCCATCGGAGAATGATGTCGGCAAGCGCCAAATGACATCTACCCGGGCCTCATGAAAGCGGGCGGGAATACAATCCCCGGTTCGCGGGCTCATCCATCCGATCGCCCTGTTTGCGGTTGGACCGCAGGGGAAGCGACTCCTGGAAACTCGAGTTCAAACACCGCACCCTGCCCGGCTGGCACGATTCTGATCGCACCGCGGTGGCATTCCATGATGCGGCGGCAGAGGCTCAACCCAAGACCGCTTCCCGGCGCGCCGTCCGCATTGCGAGCCCTGACCTGTGGTTCAAAAATATCGTCCCGGTCATCAACCGGAATCCCCCTCCCATTGTCCTCGATCCTAACAATATTCCGCGTCGAGTCGGAGCCGGCGAGAATCCTCACCACTGGATCCTGATCCGAGCGGTATTTGACGGCATTTTCAATCAGGTTGGAGAATAGCTGGAGCAGCAAGGTTTCATTACCGGAAATCCGGGGCAGATTCCCGACGGTGACGGTGGCATTCGCAGATTCCAACAGGGGAGCGAGCTTTTTGAGAACGGCTTCGAGCACCTCGCCAAGCGACACAGGAGCCAGCTCCGGCCGCTGCATTCGCGACAAGGCCTCGGAATGGAGATCCCCGACGAACCGGTTCATCTGTCGTAACGATCCCAGGACAATGTCCAACTGGGTTGAAGCGAGCTGGGCGTTACCCGAGTCGCTGGACTCCTTTGCCAACTCCGCCATGAAGAGCGCTCCGGACATCGGGTTCTTCAAGTCGTGGCTAACAATCCCGGTGAATGCCTCCAGATCACGGTTGCTCCGCTCCAGGGCCTCACTGGTCTCGCGGCTTACGATCAGCTGCTGCTGAAGCTGGTTGTTGATCCGACGCAGTCCCGGAAGCTCCAGGGCCTGAGGTGCCACACGGATGATGGCGATCACGGTTGCCCAGGAGACAATCGCCGTCACCATCTTGAGCAGGCCTGCGAAACGATACATCGGGAACCAGAAGATGATGGCCTCCACCAAGTGCGCGCTGCCACAACTGAAGATGAACGCGGCGAAAAGCCAGAGCACCTTGGGGAAGGCGAGTTCGGAACGCTTCACCCAACAATAGCAGGCAATGGCCAGCGGAATCATCGCATAGGCGGAAGCGATGGCGAAGTCGGAGATGATATGGACCCATCCATGAGCCGAACTCCAACTCCCGCAATGCCAGCGGGCGGGAAAGTCGGAGGTGTCAAACAGCAGGCGTAGCGCTTCGAGCATGGGTCGGGTTGTTTTCCGAATCTCTAGCATCCATCCCGGTCACCCTCAAACAAAATCCCGTCCGATTGACCATTCCCGCTGGAGGGCCTTTCAAACGCGGCTGGCCGTTCGGAGCCACTGGTTCAAAACTCCGGGATCCATACCGACACACTCCCCGGTCCGCATTTGAACTCGGCCCATCCCTCTTCATCGGACCGCACCTTTTCGCCGAGGTTTCCGGTCGCATCCGAAAAGGATTGATTGGGGTGGGCTGTCCGCATCCGCTTGTATCCGGCCTCGCTGTTGCTGAGAAGCACGGCCAGCCCCCCTGGCTTGACCTCGGTTCCCCACCGCGTCCACCCCACCACGTTGGGATGATCAAAGTAGTCATACTGGTCGCCGCAGGCATGCGATTTCCGCAGTTCTATCAGCCGGTCGATCTCCTTGCGGAATGACCGGATTTCGATCGCATGGGTATTTCCGTCCCTTCCCGTGTCCTCGTAGCTGGCTCCATAGTAGTCCGCGTAGAACACGCATGGATAACCCTGCTCCCGCAGGAGGATCAATGCGTAGGCAAGTGGCTTGAACCAATCCTCCACCACGGATTCCAGCGCCTGCAGCGGCTGGGTGTCGTGATTCGAGACGAGCGTCACCGCGAGTGCCGGCTCGTTCTTCACCAGGGTGTTTTCGAAAATCCGGGACAGGTCGGACAGGCTTCCCGCCTTGCTCGCTTCGGAAAATTTCAGATGGAGCGGCGCGTCGAAAAGCGCGACGTCACCCGAGGTCTCGCCGATGAAGTGATGAAGCGCCGAAATCTCGTAGGACCAATATTCTCCGACCGCGAAGATCCGGCGGCCCGTGTAATTCCTGACGTGATTGAGCCAGTCTGAAAAAAATCCGGCCCCCACGTGCTTCACCGCGTCGAACCTGACACCATCCACGCCGGCCGTATCCGCGAACCACTCGCCCCAGCGCTTGAGCTCCGCCGCCACTTCCGGGTGCCTGACATCCACGTCACACCCCATCAGATAGTCAAACGTTCCCTTCTCCCGATCGACCTCATGGTGGAATTCCTTGCCTTCGAACAACAGGATGTCGTTTCCGTCTGGATGGTTGTTGTCATGGTCGGTTGCCGTAAAGTGATACCAGTGCCATTCCATCTCGGAGTATTTCTTCCCACGTCCCGGAAAGGTGAAATGGGTGTGGGCGCGCACGGTCCGCGGCTCTCCCGTCTGCTCATGCCGGTTGTCGTCACTGTATGGCACCGCATTGACCTCCTCCTCCTCGTCACCTCCAAGCCGATGGTTGAGCACGACGTCCCAATAAACCTGCAAGCCGCTCGCCCTCGCGGTTTCAACCGCGCGGAGCAGCTCCTCGCGGGTGCCGTATTTGGTTCTCACCGAACCTTTCTGATCGAACTCTCCAAGATCATACATGTCGTAAACGCCATAACCGACATCCTGCCCGCCGCCGTGGCCCTTGTAGGCTGGAGGCAGCCATACCGCGGTGAATCCAGCCTCCGCCAGACTGGCCGATTGTTCCGCGAGCTCGTTCCACAGGGATCCATCCGCCGGGCAGTACCAGTGAAAAAACTGCATCATCACCCCGTTTGGATTCTCCATACTCGTCTTTGCTTTGTGTTTGGTTATCGACTCCCGATTTCTATCCCTTTGAAAATTCAGTCGCTGCCAAGCATCAATCATGCCCACCAACCCGATTTGCAGGTTCCTGGCGCTGAGTAAGGACTTCCGCCCATGAATCGCCTCCCCAACGATTGCAGAATGCAATCCCGGTTCACTCATCCGCACGATGCGCGCACCAGGGTGGCAGACAAAACGGGGATTGAACGGGGATCGACAATTGCCTTGCCCCGGCACTACAATTCCCTACACCGATTGCAGAAAATCCCGACGGGAAACCGAATCAAGCCGACGGACAAGCATGTAGAAAATGAGTCAAGCGGAACGAGACAATCCAGAGACGATGCATTCATCAACTGCTGTGAATTCCTTCGATCAACTCCGGGAATTCCCAGGAAATGCTGAAATCACGATGTTATGGGAAAACGAGGATTTCCATCGAAGCATCGTGGAGAGCAGTCGCGACTGCATCAAAATCCTGAGTTTGGACGGCACCTTGTTGATGGTGACCGAAGCGGGTCGCGAGATGCTTTGCATTCACAACCTCAATGATTTCATCGGCAGGTCCTGGATCGATTTCTGGCGGGGTGACGATCATGAATCCGCCCGGGCGGCGATCATGGCCGCGGCTAACGGCGGGACCGGGAGCTTTGTGGGCCTGTTTCCAACGCCCGCTGCGGAGGTCAAGTGGTGGGATGTCATGGTGACGCCCATTCGGGATTCCAACGGGGCAATCACCCACCTTCTCGCCATCTCGCGGGACGTGACCGGTCGCAGGTGCTCGGAACTCAACACGGTATTGCTCTCCGCGCTCACCGGGGAGATCTCCGCCCTAACGGACACAGCGGACATCTTCCAAGCCGTGGGCAGGCGCATCGGCGACTACCTTGGATTGTCCAGCTGCCTCATGGTGCAGGTGGATGAGGCCGCCGGGAAGTTGGAGGTGATCCATGAATGGCGAAGCGATTCCGCCGCTTCCCCTCCGGCTACTTGCCTGATAGATGGATTTCTCAGCGGTGAATTCCAGATTGCCAGCCAGACGGGGAAGGTGTTTGCGGTTGCCGACACCGGATCGGATCCCCGGGCGGATGCGGAACGCTTTGCGGAGCTTGAAGTCGGCGCAATTCTTGCCGTGCCTGTCCTGCGTGGCGGAGCGTGGCGTTTCTCGCTCATCTCCCACCGTGCCGAACCGCGTGAATGGCGGCCTTTTGAAATCGAGTTCTTGAAGGAACTCACTCCCCGCGTGCTGGCACATCTGGATCGTGTCACGGCGGAAGAAACTTCCTCCCGCTTCGCCGCCATCGTCGAATTCTCGGATGATGCGATCATCAGCAAGGATCTCAACGGAGTGATCACCAGTTGGAACAAGGGAGCGGAAAAGTTGTTCGGTTACAGTGCGCGGGAGATCATCGGGCGTCCGGTTGCGGTGTTGATCCCTGAAGACCGCTCGAACGAGGAGGAGGTCGTTCTAACCCGTATCAGGAAGGGTGAGAGTATCGAACACTATGAAACCGTGCGCCGCGTCAAAGACGGTGGATTGATCGACATCGCACTCACGGTTTCGCCCATCCTCAACAGCCAGGGGCAGGTCGTTGGAGCGTCCAAGATCGCCCGCGACATCACCGGCAAGAAACAGGCGGAACAGGCGCTGGCGGCAAGCGAAACGAGATTTCGCACGGCTGTTGGAATTCTAACGAACATTCTTTGGACCAACAATGCCGAGGGCAAGATGGAAGGCGATCAGCCAGGCTGGGGACTTTTCACGGGACAGACCCATGCGGAGTATCAAGGCTACGGCTGGTCCGACGCCCTGCATCCCGACGACGCGCAGCCCACCATCGACGCATGGAAAATGGCCGTGGCTGGCAAGCGCTTGTTCGAGTTCGAACATCGTGTCCGGCGGAGCGACGGAGAATGGCGCTGGTGTTCCATCCGCGCGGTGCCTGTCATCAGCGATGACGGAACCATAAGCGAATGGGTGGGCTTCCATCACGATATCACCGAGCGCCGGCAAGCCAGCCTCAATGCCGCATTCCTGGCTTCCATCAGCGAGGAACTGCTGCGCGTCCCGGGCGTCGAGCATGCGATACGCGTGGTATGCGGGAGGCTCGTGGAGCACCTGAGCCCCGCGCACTGCACCTTTGCCGCCGCCGAGGGGACGGCCGATATGTTGGAGGTCGCTGACCACGGGAACGGCACGCCAAGCCTGCGGGAAATCTATCATCTGTCGGATTTCATCCCACCCGATTCGGGCCTCCCGGCACTTGAAGGCGGCATCCTGGTTAGCCGAAACACCGCCACCGACGCGCGCTCCGTCGCACGGAAACATGCGGAGCACGGCATCGGTTCGTTCATCACCATCCCCCACATCCGCAGCGGGCAGCTCATTTATCTTCTCACGATTCACCGCCCGGAACCCTGCGACTGGAGGGAAGATGAAATCGTAATCATCCAGGAAACCGCCAGCCGGTTGTGGACACGGCTGGAGCGCTCGCGGGCGGAAAATGCCCTGACACGGGCGATGTCCGAGTCGGAGCAGCAGCGTCGGCTTTACCACACCGTCTTGTCAAACACGCCGGACTTCATCTATGTCTTCGATCTCGACCACCGGTTCGCATACATCAACGACGCTTTGCTCAACGTTTACGGGATGACCTGGGAGGAAGCCAGGGGCAGGGACTGGATCGGACTCGGCTACGAACAGTGGCACGCCGACATGCACGACCGGGAAATCGACCAGGTGATCGCCACCAAAGCTCCGATTCGCGGAGAAATTCCCTTTGTCGGGACCAATGGACGGCGAATCTACGATTACATTTTCGTCCCCGTGTTCGACAAGAACGGAGAAGTGGAAGCGGTTGCCGGCACGACCCGGGACATCACGGACCGGAAGCAGGCGGAGTCCGCCCAGGCGGCCGAAAAGAAAGTCTTCGAACGGATTGCCACCGGCGCCACGCTTGGCGAGATCCTCGAAACGTTGCTCCTTGAAACAGAGGCCCAGTCCGCCGACGGCATGTTGTGCTCCATCCTCCTGTTGGACAAAACCGGCCGACACCTGCTCCACGGCGCGGCTCCCAGCCTGCCCGAGGACTACAATCTGGCCATCCACGGCGTACCGATCGGGCCGAACGTCGGCTCGTGCGGTACAGCGGCGTTCCATGGCAAACCGGTATTTGTCGAAAACATCTCCACCGATTCCCACTGGACGGATTTCAAAGAGCTGGCAGCCGCCCACAACCTCTCCACCTGCTGCTCCATGCCGATCTTGTCTCTGGAAGGCCTGGTTCTCGGGACGGTCGCCATGTATTATCGGACTCCGCATTTTCCAGGCGACAATGACCGCCGTCTCATCGAACGTACGAAACAGCTGGCTGCCATCGTCATCGAGCGCAAACAAGCCGAAGAATCTCTCAAAGAACACGCTGCGGAGTTGATGCGCGCGGACCGGAGCAAGGATGAATTCCTAGCCATGCTCGCCCACGAATTGCGGAATCCGCTCGCCCCGATCCGGAATGCTACAAAAATCCTGCAAAACCCCGCAGTCAGCTCCAACGAACGCGATATCGCCCAGCAGATCATCTCCCGGCAGATCGAAAACATGAGCCGGATGGTCGATGACCTGCTGGATGTATCACGCATCACCGAGGGAAAGATCGTCCTTCGCCGACAAACTGTCGAACTTCAGTCAATTCTTTCGGCAGCCGCAGAAGTGGCGCGAAGCTCCTCTGCGGCCAACAGCCAGCAGTTCGTCATATCGCTTCCCCAGGATCCGGTCTATCTGGATGCGGATCCTACCCGTCTCGAGCAGCTCTTCGGAAACCTGCTAGGCAATGCGTGCAAATACAGCGGTGCCGGCAGCCGCATCCGCCTGGCGGCGGAAATCATCGATGGTTGCGAGGTGATGATCAGCATTTCTGACAACGGTGTTGGGATCGACCCTGAGGTCCTGCCACGCATCTTTGATCTGTTCGTGCAATCCAGCCGCACCCTTGACCGCGCGCACGGCGGACTGGGGATCGGCCTGACAATCGTGAACCGCCTGGTAAATCTGCATGGCGGCACCATCGAAGCCCACAGCGCGGGGTTCGGACAGGGCAGCGAATTCGTCATCCGCCTTCCGATACTCTCCGCTCCCATGCCCGCCGCTGCGCAGACAGGCGACCGCGAGTTCAAGGATCCGACCCTCCGCATGCTCATCGTGGACGACAACCGCGACGCAGCTGAAACCATGTCCATGCTCCAACAGCTCCGTGGACATGACACGCGCACTGCATTCACGGGGCCGGAAGCCGTCACGATCGTCGGGGAGTTTCTCCCTCACGTTGTCCTGCTAGACATCGGTCTCCCTGAAATGGACGGCTACGAAGTCGCGCGCGAAATCCGGAAAATCCCACAGATGAAACAGGCTTTCCTCGTCGCGCTAACCGGATATGGCGCCGAAAAGGACAGGATCAACGCCAAGGAGGCGGGATTCGACGAACACCTCTCGAAGCCGGCGGATTTGGAACTCCTGCGAACCTGGTTGCGCACCCGCGTTTCCAAGGTCTAACTGCACATGGAACTTTCAGGTCAAATTTCCATGTCCGGAATGATCTCGGTTTGTCCAAACGCACGTTCATCCTCCGCCAGCATGAAACAGCTCCCACGTTTTGTGACGACAACCCGGCGATCCCTAACCACAAATTGCCGGAAAATCGATTCCAGCGTGAATCCCACGCCCCGAAGCGCATGCTTCAAATCCATTGAAAAAATGGTCGGGCTGGCGGGATTCGAACCCACGACCCCCTGCCCCCCAGGCAGGTGCGCTACCAGACTGCGCTACAGCCCGTTTCGTGAACGGGTGGGGACGAAAACAGGCGGATCGCGGATTGGCAAGCACTGAAAAAAATCAGCACGATTCTTTTTTTGGAAATTTCTGGGACCACTCTCCCGCAGGCCGCTAAACAGCCTCATGGCTAACAAACCTCGCCGTGGAAAGGATTGCCACCCCATGGGGCCGGATGTGGTTAGGGGAAAGCCCGCAAACATTGCAGGAATTTCTGCAAACTTGGGCTCAAGCAGATACGAGGCCTATTCCGCTGATTTTAAATGACATTGCAGCCACAGGAACACTCTGGTCGGATGCGCCTAAATTTAAATCAATGTTGATTATCAGCCATGAAAACCTAAGACGATGGATTGAACTTCCACTGTCTGTTTGGATTGTCCCCGCAGTGGCCCTTTCGGCGCAGCAGGTTTCCGCTTTTCCACCCGCGCCGTTTCACACGATCTACGGCGATGTGCGTGACGATCAGGGCGTCCTGATCCCCGCGACCGGCGCGGCGGTAGTGATGTCCCAGGGCGGCGTGCAGCGGATGCGCGAGCCGCTCACGGCGATCAGCGGCGCGGATTACAACTACGAACTGCGCATGCGTATGGACATGGGCCGCAGCCTCACGGCCACTTACAGCTCGCTGGTCGTCTCCACGGCGTCCGCCTACACGCTGGCTGTGGACATTGGCGGAGTGCTCTATCATCCGATTGAAATCACCGCGACGTCACCCTCAGTCGGCACTCCCGCCGCCCGCGTGCGGCTGAACCTGACGCTCGGCGTGGACTCGGATGGCGACGGACTGCCGGACGCCTGGGAGGAATCGCAACTCTATCAGGCCGGCTATCTGCCAGGGGAGAATGGCTGGGATCTCTCGCTGTTGGATCGCGATGGAGATCTCGACAAGGACGGGCTGAGCAACTGGATCGAATACCTATCAGGAACTTATGCCGGAGACGCATCTTCGACCGTCAGCATGGTGATCAAGGAGAAGGTGGGTGAAAACGTGCGGCTGGAGACCTACGCGATTTTTGGAAAATCCTACACCATCGAATCGTCCACCGATCTCAAGACCTGGGAGATCGCACCGTTCGCACTAACGGATCCTGCGGCTGAGGCTCCGGCAGATTTCCAGACGTCCATTGTTTCATCCGTCACCGGGATCACCAGCCTCTACGCCAAGGGCACGGAAACCACCACATACTACCGTCTCAACATCCGATGAAATTCCTGAACAAGATTCTCATGGTGTCTCTTCTGCTCGCGGGCGGCGCCCATGCGCAGTGGGTGACCAAAAATTACTCGCTCCTCTCCGGCTGGAACGGCGTCTGGCTCGCGGGCGACGCGTCCTACGTCACGGTTTCCGAGTTGTTCGCCAGCAACACGGCCATCACCGAAGTCTGGCGCTGGAATCCCAATCCGGATGGAACGCAATTCACACAGACCCCCTCCGAACCCACAACTAACAGCGATGAATGGACGATCTGGAAACGCGACGGCTCGGAGAACGGCCTCGTGCGGATGGTTGGGAATTCCGCCTATCTGATCCGTTGTTCGAGCGCGGTGTCCGTCCCTATCAAGCAGCTCGTCCAGCCGCCATTGGCGACGTGGCTGATCTCGGGTGGAAATCTCCTCGGCTTTCCTTCGGGAACCTCCAGCGCTCCGAAGATGAGCAATTATTTCGCCTCCTATCCGTCCGCTGCCAACACCGTGTTGTCCACGCCATCCAAGATTTACAAATACATCGGCGGCGAGCTCAGTGCCAACAATCCGATGCTGGTGACGCCCGGCAATGAGACGATGGACACTAACAAGGCATACTGGTTCAACGTCGCCACCATCGGCAATTTCACCGCACCGGTGGAATACGAGGTCGCCAGCTCCGCGGGACTCGCGTTCGGCCGCACGCTGCCCGCCACGAGCGTGGGCATCACCAACCGCTCGACCAGCGCGCTGACACTAACCCTTTCCTTGGGCGCGTCCGAGTCCGCGCCGACGAACCAGACGTCCATCGCGGGCGGCGTGCCGCTGACCGTGCGGACTTTTGTCAGCTCCTCGAATTTCTATGCCGAGACTGTGATGGGCACCAGCTATACTGTGACCGTTCCAGCCTCCGGCAGAACCACGCTGGACTTTGGAATCGACCGGGCTGCCATGACGGGGACTGCGGACGCATTCTACGCCTCGGTCCTGCGCATCCGGGACTCGGCCAATCTATCAGACGTAAGTCTTCCCGTCAGCGCACAGCCCGCCTCGCCCGCCGGTCTCTGGGTGGTGAATACGAGTGTGAACCAGGTGGATCCCACTGCCGGTGGCGGCTCCTCGACCTCCCAGCCGTTCCCCCTGCTCTTCCTCACCCATGTGGATGCCGATGGAAAC
Source organism: Akkermansiaceae bacterium (assembly GCA_041736495.1). Lineage (GTDB taxonomy): Bacteria > Verrucomicrobiota > Verrucomicrobiia > Verrucomicrobiales > Akkermansiaceae > Luteolibacter. The sequence continues at coordinate 6,773 of JBGSTM010000290.1, read as the reverse complement.
GCCCGGCTGCTGTCACAGGCCTTTGTGGGAAAACTGCGCAGCGCGGGCAACCCGTCAGGCATCTGCGTCAGCGAGGAGAATGTGCTCGGCTATTCCGAGTCGGACTTGAAACCGGTCCGCTACTTCGCCGCCCAGATTCCGACGTCCACCACCGCCATTGTCGGTAGCGGATCCTTCGCGACGGGCGACACCGCTTCCTGGAGCATTCCGATCGCCTACAACGAGCCCACGAACCCCTTCGTCCACACCTATCATCCGGATCACGACAACCGTGACTCCAAGGGCAACGCCCTCGCCGCCGGCCAGGAAAGCTACTCCATCGAACGCACCTGCCAGTTTACCTTCACCGACACTCCGCCGGACGGAAGATATGTCGCCGGCTGGGGTAGTACGGTGCTCGGGGGCACCTATCAGGAATCCATCGCCAGACTTCACAAAAACATCCTCCGGGTGCGCGGCACCTTCCAGATGCGCCGTGTCTCCGAAGTCGCCGACATTGACCTCACCACTCGCTGAACCGTTTCACGTCTTCATCCACTCCTAGTAACAACTCCGATCCACCACTTCCCATGAAAGTCAGATTCACCACGCTCTTCCTGCTGCTTGCCACGTCAGTGCTCCACGCTCAGACCACGCCCATCCTCATGAGCTATCAAGGTCGCGTGACGGATGTGGCCGGAGTCCTCATCGGCAACACCACTCCGGTGAACCGTGCGGTCATTTTCAAGCTCTACTCGGCCGCCAGCGGTGGCACTCCGCTCTATGCGGAGACCCAATCGGTCACGATCTCCGGCGGCGAGTTCAGCGTGCTGATCGGCAACGGCACCGGGATTTCCACCCTGCCAGGTCCGTCATCTCCGGCCACCACACCCTACAAGCACCTCAACGACATCGTCAACTCCTCCACCTACTCAAGCCTCTATCTGGGAGTGACCGTCGATGACGGCACGGCCGCCGCAGACCCGGAAATTTCCCCGCGCCAGCAGATGGTCAGCGGTGCTTTCGCGCTGCGGGCCAAGGTGGCGGAGAGCGTCGCCGGGTCCTCCATCACCACCACGATGTTAGGTGACGGACAGGTGAGCACGGGAAAAATCGCCTCCGGTGCGGTGGACAGCAGCCGGATTCTGGACGCGAGCATCGTGGCCACCGACATCGCCAACAGCACCATCACCTCGGCGAAACTGGACACCACCACCGTCGGAGTCTGGACACCGGTCGGCAGCAGCGTCTATCGGAACGGCAACGTCGGCATCGGCGAGGCCAATCCCGGTTTCCCCCTGAATTTCGGCACGCAGACCCTCGGACAGAAGATCTCCCTGTGGGGGAACTCCGGGAACAATTATGGCTTCGGCATCCAGAACTCGCTGCTGCAGATCCACACCGGGAGTTCGGGTTCCGATGTCGCATTCGGATACGGATCCTCCGCGGCAATGACGGAAACCATGCGCGTCAAGGGCAACGGCAATGTCGGCATCGGCACCAGCACTCCCGCCGAGAAATTGGTGGTAGCCGGCATCGCCCAGGCGGACAGACTCTACTCTAACGGCGTGGTCCGAGCCCGTGGCGGCAGCTATGGCGCGAACGGCACCAACGCGGGCTTTTCCTTCGATGGTAACGGCGACTCCGACGGGGGCATGTTCTCGGGTGCGGACGGAATCCTCCAGTTCTACACCAACGGTGGCGAGAAGTTGCGCCTCACAGGTGACGGAAAACTCGGAATCGGCACCAGCAGTCCCACGGAGAAACTGTCGATCCAGGATGGCAGAATTTGGTTCAGCACCTCAACCGGAAACGGCGACGACGGTGGAATCGGCGGCCAAATGGCCAGCAACGACTATTTCCGCATCTTCGGCTCTGGCAGCAACGACGCGGGCGCCCTCTATATCGATACCTATGACGGGGCGGATGAACCGATCGTCTTCCGCCAGGTGGCGGGTGCGCCGGGAGCGACGACCACGGCCTATGAAAGAATGCGCGTCAACTCGGACGGCAGGATCGGCATCAATACGACGAACACCAGCCAGGGCAACCTGAGCGTTGGTGGTTCACTCACATCGGTCGGCTCAAGAAGCGGCGGGAATGCCTATGCCCGCATGAGTTATATCGCCGACCGCGGCGGCATCGCGTTCGAGGTCTACAACACCAGCCAAGGCGGGACCACCAACTGGAGAAACTTCAGTTTCGATGGTGACAGCAACCTCGACTTCTACTCGGACATCCGCCTCAAGAAGGATATCACGCTCGCCGAGCCGATGCTGGACCGCCTGATGCAGCTCCCGTTCCACCGGTTCCGCTGGAAAGACAACAGCGATGCGGATCAAAAGCATGAATTCGGCGTCATTGCCCAGGAAGTGGAACCGCTTTTCCCGGACCTCATCTCAAAGGGCACCGACGGATTTCTAACCGTTGGTTACACGACTTTCGCCACCATCGCCTGCAAATCCATCCAGGAGCTCAAGGTCCAGGTGGACGACGGAATCAACGGCGTCCAGGAACAGCTTGACGAAAAGGACCGGAAAATCGCCGACCTCGAAGCACGCCTCGTCGCGCTCGAAAAGATGATGCATTCCTCCAAGTGAGCCACGCCGGAACGTCCCTCTTCAAATGACATTTTCTATGAAATGGATCCCACCGTTGCGTCCGCCATGGACGACGCTAGCCCTGATACTGTTAGCTTCGGGTGCGGTTTCTCCGCTCCACGCCCAGTATGAGATCAAAAGCGGTGTCTACAACCGCCTCAGCAAGCGGGTGCCCGCATCGAACCCCGGCCAAGTCGCTCCGGTGGGACCTGTAGGAACTCCTTCGGGGGATCCCACGATCACCCCGCAGTTCTCCAATGTGGTCGAGTCCTCTGGAGGCCGAGCCAGCAGCGGCGTGACCGGTGCCGCGGTGAATCTCAATCGTGCCAGCTTTGGCACCACCTTCGCCTCCGGCGTTCCGCGATACTTGTTCGGTGATGAGATCAAGCCTCCCACCACCCTCGTCTCCGCCAGTGGGACCCATTACACGGTGGACGCCAGCTATTGGCGGGCGCAGCCGGTTCTGGCAGGTGAAGTGTTGACCAATCCGGCCTCCGAGATTCCCGCCACCGATTTCAAAACCGGGGATGCCGCGAGCATTGCCGCGTTGCCCGAGGGCGTTCTGGCGTCCTATTATTACAGCCCGCACGCCAAGCGTGTCTTTGCCAACACTCCGGGCACGGTGGAAATCACTTGGCGCTCGGCGCTGCCGGACTCCTCGAAGACGGGGTCCAACAGTTATGTTTTCTACAAGGAGCGGTTCACCGTCTCTTCGGCAACCAGCACGCCGGTCCGCACGATTTTCTGGACGGAAAAAAGTTTCACCGGACCGATCGTCGAAGTACCTGCCGGACGGATCACCACGGTCAATCCGGTTTACAGCAATGTCTTCCCGGCGACGGTGGACACCGAATACGTGGTGGAGGGCGTTTCCCAATCGGACCCGAATGCCGAGTCCACGGAAATCCTGCGGACACTCTGGTATGAAACCACCGCCGGCACCGGCACCCTGCACGCCTATAACCAGACCGGCCGCATCTTTGTCGAGTATCTCGGCGCGCTCAACAGCCAGGACGGCACCTACGAATTCCTCGGCGCGGACATCATCAGCGTGGAGCAATCGCTACGATCCACCACGCTCACCGTCGAACTCGGCCGGGAAATCCGACCCAGCCCCGAGCAGTCATCGTTGGTTGCCACTCCGGTCTCCAACACCGGCTCGGTGAACCAGATCGCCTACTACGGCAGCAGCGTGCGACCTAACGGAACGCTCGCCTATTTCGCGGAGCAGGAAAACACGGTCGAAGACAATGTCGCGTTCTACTGGATGGAGCCGCTTGACGCCGCCATTCCTCAAACAGTCGGCACCGCGCCCGGACTGGTGATCAGTTGGCCGAAATACCTCCACAAGTATCTCCAAGCTTGGCCCACGGACGTGACGGACTTCGCCCAATACGCGGTCGATGTCGGCGGCAGCACGCTCGCCACCAACACCGGGCTGCAATTCGGCGATGGAATGATCCCGCAGATCATCTATCAGGACTCGTCCTCCGGCCAGGCTTCCATCGACAACGCAAGCCAACACCTCATCGTCAATCTCGGCGTCGATCAAGACAACCGCACGCTGCTGAAATTCACCGGCAGCAACGGCGGTGTCTGGTATGTGCCGTTGATGACACAGTCGGAGGACAACCCGAATTATGTCGAAGGCGATGGCGGCACCTCGCTAACGGGAACCGTGTATGTCGGCGAGCGACTTGCACCGCCATCGGCCGACTATTCGCTGGCGGGTTATGTTTCCAGTGGCACCGGCTACTCTCCGAATGCGTATGTGAATCCATTCCTCAGTGGCGTGGCGGCTGCCGAGAAGGGCGCGATCATTCCGGTCAACACGCTCGGCAACGAGCAGCCATCTCTGGCAGTCTGGTGGTTCAAGGAAGTGAAACCGCCGAGCGCTGAGTTTTCCCCGTTCTACACTCCGGCGAAAATCGGCCGCTACACGGTGTAGCCTATCGCACCACCCATCAGGTCGCCACCGAGGACTTTGAAATCGACGCCAGCGGCTGGAGCATGCCGACCCGCACGGCCAGCGCCGCGACCGGCGGATTTCTCGGCCCATTCGCCACCTACGCGGATAACAGGAGCACCGATATCGCCGTGACTTCCAAGACCTACTCGCTGGAAGGCAATCACCAGAACGGGGCGACGCTATCCTTCAAACTTCACCGTTTCGACACCTGGGATAATGAACGCTTCAAACTGTTCATCAACGACGTTCAGATCATCAATGAATCCATGGCGGGTTCACCCGAAGTGACCGCCACACGCACGGGCACCGTGTTGTCCAGCGGCGTGAGCTATGATTGGTCGATGAATCCGGTGGCAGGGTCGTTCAAAAACCTCTTCGGCGGATCATGGGCGGATCAGACGTTCCTCGTCCACGTCGTCGCCTCACCCACTTCCGATGCGGCAGCTGAAACACTTGCTTCCATGAAGATCGGATTCGGATCCAATCTTGATAGTAACACCAACGATGAAAGTTTCGGCGTTGATGATTTCTCCCTTGAGGTTCCGCTACCCCGCATCGTGCTCGCCTCGCGGATGGGCACCGGCACGCTGCCTTCCGCCGTCGCCTCCGGCAGCGTCTACCGCCAGCCGGATTCGACGAAAATCGGCTACAATCCGAATGAAGAACACGCCCTGCTGATCGGATCCACCGCTTACGCACTGCGGGACGACCTCAATCTCGTTAGCGGTCCGGCGTTCTCCTCGCTGCCGAGGGTGCTCATCGAATACACGGATTCCACGGACAATCGTCCGGCGATGTCGGTCTTCGAAGTCCTGCGTGAGGATGGTCTGCACAAGCTTTCCTATCCGGTGACCGCCGGGACGAGGATGGACGCCATCATGCCCGCCCCGCTGGGAGTTCTGCCATTGCCAGCGGATCCCATCTCGGGATTCGTCATGAATACCGAAGTCGATCCCGGCGCGAGTTATCATGAAACATCCGCAGTGGCGCAATTGGACGCCGCTTACTATTCTTTCACCTATAAGGACCGCAAGGGTTACGACTGGGTCCATCGCGGACCGATCAACGGCGGCGCTCCGGCGCTGGGCATGCATTTCTACTACAACATGCAGACCAGCTTCGATTTCCCGTCAGGTCTCAACGTCACCACTCCCGCCGTGGGGAAACCGCTGCCTTATCTCCGCGCAATCGCCGATGGCTCATTTGTCGGAGATCCGGTGAATGGCACTCCGGTGATCGTGCTCTACTATCCGACGTGGCCGGCCAACCCGCCGACGCTCAGCTTGGCGGAGACGCTGGCCCTTTCAAAAAACGGCCTGCCCGCCGTGCGCGGCCAGACGAGCGCGCGTGTGCTCTATCAGCAATCGGTCGCCCTCGGCGGAACCACGGCGCAGAGCGTCAAGCTTCACGATTCCACCCGCGCGAAGACCGTGCTGCTCAACAGCAGCGCCGTCGGGTTGAACGCGCTTCCAAGCTCGCTCAAAACCACCATGCAGGACGGCAAAACCTATTTCCAACTCGCGCCGCCGCACTTGCAGCAGCGATTCTATCTGAATCCGAATCTCGGCGATGTCGGAGGCCTGGAGCTGATCGGCGAATTCGTCGATTCGATCGCCGGTGAGGACTATCTGAACCTCAACGCCCTGAGCCCTGCGGATTCCGCCGCGCTCAAAGGACTCGTGATCTCCACCGACGGGGACAAGTCGAAATGGGACAATGCGATCAACGCGCTGAGCACCCGCGTCGAGACGTTCAAGGAGGATCCCGCCAAACCCGGCACCTACGTCGTGAACACCGGCGTCGATGTGGCCGTTTCCAACCTGCCGGAGGTTTCATCTTCCGACACTGCGGTGGACAGTTACGCACTCAGCGCGACGGGCAAGGGCGTGGGTTATGTCACGCTGTTGTTCAGCGATGGCAAGGCCTTTACGCCTCCGGGAAATGGCGTGGACATGCAAATCATCAAAGTGGTGGACACGCTTTACAAAGGAGACCTGAAAAAACTTCTGCCAGCCAATCCGCTCGACGAGCAGGTCACCCTGCGTCACAGCGGCGACTTCGCGGCGCACCCGGAAAACTATGATTTCGAGTGGTATTATTATCCCTCACAAGGCGGTGGCGCTCCTCCCACTTATCTATACTCCACCGCCCGGGTGCTCGGCGCCACGGAAGCTCCGGCGACCAATACATGGGCGGTTCTCGCCAATCCCCCAAGCGATCCCGCT
>JBGSTM010000242.1:0-9241 GCA_041736495.1 Akkermansiaceae bacterium | reverse complement strand
CCGTGGGCGGTGCTCCCGCATTCCGCCGCGCGTGTATCGAGGCGCTCTCGCAGTCCGGCGGGCAGCGGCAGTCTAACGCGCCAAGGGATTCCGGCCTGCCCCGGCTCCCAGGCGAAGGACTCCTCATCCTCGCGGGGAACGAGGGCGATGGACTCCATCGAGACCCGCGCCCGGGTGCTTTCCTCGTCGTCGGTGGCCAGGCAGCCAAACCATTCAAGCGGCGCGGGTGGCTCTTTCCCGGCCAACAGTGACAGGAAATGGGTCAGCACCCCGGCGATCGAGCGACCATCCAGAAGCGCGTGATGGACGGTCCATAACAGCACGCCATCCGCCGCCCAATACTGGCAGCGCGATGCGGGACGACCGTCGTCGGCGAAGCCCGCCCGGCGGTCGGTTTCCAACAGGCCGGCGCTGGAAGATGATCCGGCACGCGTGGTGAAATTTCCCTCAAAGGCATCGCCCACGGTCGCGCTCCTGCCATCGGTCACCACGCGCAGCGCGGAAATCGCCGCGGCCGTCGCGTGCCAGGCACTTTCGATAGCATTTGTTTCTGGCGGGCTGCCGAAGCGAACGACAATTTGTTCAATATAAAACCCACCCGCTCGGAACCTCGATGTCGTCCACATCGCGGTTTGACCTGACGAAAAAAGATTGGAAATCTGGTTCATGGTGGTTGGCTCAGCGGAATGCTGATGACCGGATCCTGGTCACTGCCGGCGGCGCGGGCACCTTCGCCTGCGGCCACCGTGCGGGCGGCATCCTGGAAAATCAGCTGCACGGTGGACTCCAGCAGCCCGAGGGGACGACGCGGAATCCAGACGATGTCACCGGGCTGGAGCAGCACGTTGGTTTCCTTGCCGGTGAGGATCGCCTTGAGATTGACCCTCGCGGCGCTGGGTTTGTCCAAAGTGCCTCGGACGATCACAACCTGGTCGAGATAGGCGTCCTTGGCGGGGCCCTTGCCTTGGGCGATGCAGTCCACCAGCGTGAGCGAATCGGAGTAACCGATGGCTTGCGGCGCAGCCACGGCTCCGAGCAGCAGGACCGTGGATGTCGTGGCGGACGGTAGATAGATATAATCGTTGTGGCGCAGATAGATGTTCTGAGAGGTATCACCCGAGCGCACGAGCTTGTCGAAATTCACGGGAAGAATCTCTCCGTTGCGGATCACCACGCTGTTGGATAGATCGGCGAGTTCCTGGGTAGTACCCGAGAAGCGGGAGGTGAATAGCCCGCCGGACTGGGAAATGGCCTCCAACAGGGTGGTCGGCTGGCGCAGCGGATAGAGGCCGGGCTTGAACACGCGCCCGAGGATCCAGTAGCGCCGCGAGCGGACTTCCACCAGGCTGACGTTGACCAGCGGATTGGTGTAATCCCGCTTGAGCACCTCGCGGAGTTTAACGGAAAACTCCGCCTGGGTGAGTCCTTCGGCGCGGACACCGCCTGCCAGATTGTAGTAAACCATGCCGTCCGGCATCACGAAGGTCCGTGCCAAGGTGCCGGGAACTTCCGCGATCTCGATTTCCATGATGTCGCCCGGTCCGAGGATGTATGGCTCGGAGGGAGCGATGAGCAGTTTTGGATCGGGGGCGCGTTTCACCTTCACGTTGGTGAAGGTGAGGTTCCTCACCGCCTGGTCGGGACCGCGCGCGTCGAACTGGCTTTTCGGAATGATCTGCTGGCAGGCCGCGGCTAACAAAGCGAGCAGCGCGACCGCGGCGACCGATGGAAATTGACGGAACATCAGGGTGCGTTGATGACGGGATCGACGTTGAGATTGACCCAGTTCGAAGTCGCGCTGGTCACGAAGGCTGAAAGCGCGAGCTTGAGGATGTCCTCGACGACGGCCCACGGCCGGTCGGCGATATAGACGATGTCCTTCGGCTGGAGTTTGAAGTCCTTTTCCTTCGCTGCGAGAATGTTCTTCACGTTGACGATGAAGGTCTGCGGCTTGTCAAAACTGCCGCGCACAACGAGGACCCGGTCCGGCCAGGCGCGTTGATTCAGCCCCCCGCGGCGCGAAATGGCGGAGACCACCGAGGCATCGGGCGTGAGTCCCTGCACGCCGGGATTCATGACGGCCCCGAGCACATAGTAATCGTTGGAAATCGTGGAGGCGACGTAGATGAAATCGTTAGGCTCGATTTCGATGTTGCGGCTCATGTCGCCGTCATGCAGCAGGCGGCGGAAATCCACGGGCAGACGCTGGCCCTTGCGCGAGACGAAGGAACGCTCGAGATCGGCGAGTTCGACGGTGTTCTGTTCGAATAATCCGGTTTCGATGCCGCCCGCGTTGGCGATGGCCTCGACCAGGGTGATCGGGCGTTCGAGGGTGACGACCCCCTTGTTGACCACCTTGCCAAGAATGGTGAAGCGCTTGGAGCCGACTTCCTGCGGCGTGATGATGACGCGCGGTGAGCGGAAATTCGAGGCGAGGCCTTGTTCAATCGCGAGGCGGGCCTCGTCGAGGGTGAGTCCGGCGACCTTGATGTTCTGCGCCTGGAGATAACTGACAGTGCCGTCCGGTGCGATGCGAAAGCCGGGCCGGTCGAGCTCCGGGCGGCCAAAGAGCGAGAAGTTGATCACGTCGCCGGGGCCGAGTTCGTAGCGGTTCCGCCAGGACGTGGGCGAGCTTGGCGCCTGGTTTCCGGGCACGCTAGCAGCCGGTGTGGCGGTCTCCTGTCCTGGCAGCATGGCGAGCAGGCAGATATTGGTTAGGAGTGTGGTGATGCGGAAATTCATTCTGTCAGATGGTCAGGAGAAACGTCTTGCCAGAAAAAAGGAAATGGCATCCGCCGCCTCACGGATCCTGCCTTGCGGGCGCTCGGTCCAGGCGATGGTGCCGGCGCAGGCGGGAAGATAGGCGTCCGTGAGTTGTCGGGACTCGACAGCGCGGCGGAGTGATTCCTTCTGTCCGGCGACCACGGCGATCCAGTGATCCACCTGTGGCAGCATCGCGCGGGCATCGCGGTGGGGCAGCGAGGCCGCGCGGAGGAGAACCGGTGTTTCAGAATTATCTGATGGATCAGCCTGCCAGACGAGGGATTCCGCTCGCGCATGATCCGTCCAGAGTAGGTCAGGTGTGAGATCGAGCACGCGTATCGGTTTCCCGGTGTCCTTGATCGCAGCTTCGGAAAGCATTGACCAGAGTTTGCGTTCGTCGTCGGAATCCAAAGCCGCCGTCCAGAACAGGATACACCCTGAATGATCGATGCGGGGGGCGAGATAGGTGATCCAGAAGTGGGCGATGGCCGCCCGCGCGTCCTCCTCAAAGGTGGTAGGCAGATGACAGATCAACGGAGCATGAGTTGCGGCACAACATTCCAGAATGGAACGCCTCGACGTGCGTTGGCTAAGCAGAAGGGTGAGCAATACGGCGAGTCCCGCCCCGCCGAAGGCACCTGCCGCACCGAGCATCGCGGGCTTTTTGAACAAGGAAGAGGGGACAATGCTGCGCGGATCGGGCGCTTGAAAAACCTGCCAATATCCCGGCGCGCCGGAAACGAAGATCTCCGCTTCCTTCAGGCGGTTTTTCATGAGCGAGAGTCCTTCGATGTTGGTGTCGCGTTTTTTCTGAAGCGCCTCGTAACCACTGATGATCGCGGGGAACTCGGTGAGACGGGCGGCGGTGGATAGACGGAGTTTTTCCAGCGACTCGATGCGGCTTTCCGCTTCCAGCAGTTCGTTGCGCAGGCCGATGATGGTTAGATAGAGCTGGTTCCCGAGCGGCGTGCCGGTGTAGGCATCCAGCTCCGCCTTGCCCGCCTCCTTGAGTTTGGTGATTTGTCCCTCGAGATACTCCATGCTCTGGAGCTTGGTCTGAACGAGCGGGTTTTCGTCGGTATAGGTCGAACGCAGGTTGGCGAGTTCCTCGCGGGCGGTCTTGATCTGGAGTTCGATCGGGCTCTGATGGCTGATCTGCTCCGTTAGGTTCTCCAATTGTTGTTTCTTCGCGGCAACACTGGTGCTTGCGGCCTCCAGCTCGAGTTCGATCTGCGAGAGCTTGCCGAGCACCGCCGCAACCTGGGATTCACCGCCGAGGAAATCGTTTTCCTTGGAGAAATTCAGGATTTCCAGGTTGGTGAGCCCGATTTGTTTTTCCAGTTCGACCACTTCCTTTTCGAGGATCGCACGGACATCGCGGGCTTCGGTTTGTTGGAGGCGTTTCGTGTAGGCGTTGATTTCCTCCGCCCAGATTCCGCTGAAGGACACGGCGTCGTCCTTGCTGAGTGGGGAATGATAGGTGATGTAAAAAATGTCGGTGCCCTCGAGTTGGCTGGCTTCGGTGAGGGTCCGCGCCCTGCCGGAATCGATGCCGTTGGCGGCGCGCTTGGATGCGAGATCGAGCGGTTCGCTGGCGAGAAGCGTGGCGAGAAGCGTGGCGTCGTTGAGATCGACCGGGCGGAACGCCTGGCCGGTTTCCGAGGCCTGGACGGTTTGCGGAACCCGGCGCTTGATGAGTGAGACCGAAATGGCGAACGACTGGCTCGTGATCTTGATGCCGATGAGGGTGCCGAGCACGCCGAAGAAGATCATCGCGATCACGATCCATGGCCAGCGGGTCAGAACTCCGGCAAGCAGGCGGACGGGGTCGAAAGGCAGCGGAAACCGGAAACGGCGGCGCTCCGCTTCTGCAACGAGGTGTTCGTCGGTTGGGAGATTTGATCCTGAATTGGAATCCAAATGGGAATGTAAGCTCTTATTTTGGATAAGTTAATGATGTGCGGGATTGAGCCTGCCTTGCAAGCGTGAATGAGCCGCGGCAAGATGGCGCACGGCTGAGGAAAACGAGCGGTTGAAGGACTCGAGTGACATGGTTTCGCGGACACGGGAAACCAGCGCTGCATCAGGAGCGGGCCTGCCGTTTTCGACAAAGCGGGAGAGCGCGGCGGAGAGCGCGGCGGGGCTGTTGGGCTGGAACCGCCATTCGGCGGGTAACAGGTCTTTCATGCCGTCCCGGTCGCTGCCAAGTACGGCGGTGCCGGAGGCGAGTGCTTCCAGCATGACGAGCGGCAGGCCTTCGTAACGCGATGGGATGACCAACGCGTCGAGCGCCTGATAGAGCCGCGCCGGGTCGCACCACGGCAGCACGGTTGCGGAAAGTTGGTGCTGGCGGATGAGGTCCTGCAGGGAGGAAATGTCCGGCCCGTCGCCAGCGAAGACGAGGTGGCAGGACGAAGCGAGCGCCGGATCGGCGGCGACGGCTTGGACGAGAAGGTGCTGTTGTTTCTGCCGGAACTCGATGCGTCCGATCACGCCGACGCGGACTTTTTCGAAGGGCAGGACCAGTTCGTCGCAGGCGCTTTTCGCGTCGCCGGATTGGAAGCGATGGGTATCGACTCCGTTGTAAACGATGTCGATCGGAGCGACGGCCCCTTGCTGTTTGAGCAGGCGCGCCATTTCGTCGGTGATGGTGATGAAAGCGTCCGGAAGCTTGAAAAGATGCGCGCAGAAGAGATCGCGCAAGGCCCCAAGGCGCGCGCCCATCTCCGCATTGGAATGCGGCACGGGGATGTAGCTGGCGCAGTGAATGCCGACGCGGCGGGCGCCGTGGAGGCCGAGCGAGGAGTGCTCGATGTTGCCCTGGATGGCGACGACAAGCGATGGGGAAAGCTGGCGGAAGCGGTCTGCTAGATTTCCAATGCGCGAGGGCAGAATCCGGTTGCGGAGTGCTTCGAGTTTGGATGAATGCCAGCCGACCTGTTCCAAGGTGAGTTGCGGGTGCTTCGCGGCGATGGTGGCGACTTTTTCGCAGAGCTTGCTGTTGGCCGACGAGGCGATAAAATGGACTGGCCCGGAAAAATCCGTTAGGACGGCTTCCAGGCCCAGCAGGCTCATGACCTCGTGGCCGCCGAAGACCGGGCTGTCATCATAGAAGAGGAGGCTCATGACTTGAGGACCTTGAGTAGGAAGGCTTCGATCTGGCGGGTGATGGGCTCGATGTCGAAGCGGGTGCGCGCTTCATCGAGGCCGGTGGCGGCGATGGATTCGCGAAGCTGCGGCGAGGCGGCGAGTTCCGCGATGCGGGTGGCGTAGAGATCGGGATCCGCGGCACCGGCGATGAGGCAGTTGACTTCGTAGCGGGCGAGTTCCGGCTGGCCGCCATCGAGCGAGGTGATGACGGGCAGGCCGGATGACATGGCCTCCAACGGTGTGAGTGCAAAGGGCTCGCCCCAGTTGGAGGTGAAGAGAAGCGCGTCGTATTGCGAGTAAAGCTTCCGCATTTCGGCGGCGGGCGCGGATTTCCTGAAGACGCAGTCCGTTAGTCCGAAGCTGGAGATTTCCGCGTCCACCATCGCAACGTAGTCGGGGTCGCCATGGCCGTAGAGATCGAGCGTGAGTTGGCTGAGCCCGTCGCGGCGCGCGGCTGCGAGCGCGCGGATGGCGGTGAGCGGGTCCTTGTCTTCTGATAGCCGGCCCACCCAGAGCAGTGTCTCAAAACACGAGTGATCCTGTTTCACCGGAAACGCAGTGGTCTCGATGCCGCAGTGGATGACTTCCGCATGACTGACTGGCCAGCCCCTGGAGGCGGTTAGATCGCGCATGAAGGCGCTGCAGAAATAGATCTTGGAAAAGCGGAGGGCATCCCAGGAATCGGTGGGCACTGCACGGCTGATGATGCCGCGGATGCCTGAGAATGTCAGGAATCCACGCAGCGCCGAGCGGGCGAACGAACCGGACGCAGTCCACCATGAAAGCCAGACATCCGCACGGAGACTGCGGGCGATCCAGTGGTCTGAAACATCATAGACGACGGGAATATTTCCCTGCTCGATGCGAAGGAGCAGTGACTTGGAAATCCCGCCCATGTTCCAGACATGGATGAGGTCCGGACGAACAGTTTCAATCGCCTGGATGAGGACCTGATGGTTGTATTTCTCCTGCGGATACAGCTTCTGGATCGGCAGCCACGGATTTCCATACATGCCGTTGATGCGGAGTTTTCGGGAAACGTGCTGCTCCGGGATTTCCGTGCGGCCAACAACCTTGTGGTCGGATGTTAGAATGTGGATGTCATGGCCGGATGCCTTGAGGCGATCGCAGACATCACGGCAACGGAGTTCGTATCCGCCGATTTCGTGGGGCGGATAGAGATTGGTGATGACGAGGATCTTCATGGGATCAGCTCTTCCGCAGGAGATTGCCGGCGAGAGTGCGGGATTGCGAGTAGATGGCCTCACCTTGGGCGATCGTCCATGCAAACGGGGTGGACGAGCGCTTGAATGACCACGGGATCGGCGGCACCGGTTTGCCGCTCGCCTGCAGCCAGTCGATCAGATCGAGCACGGGGCGATGACAATACCAGAACGGTTTGCGCCAGCGTTTCCACGGCTTCGGATTCGCGCCGAAATGGGCGACGTGTGCTTTCGGATCGCGGTCGAGCCTCATCTCACCGATCGGTGGCGCGAGCCGGGAAAACGCAAGGAGCGAGCTGAACACCGACTCGTCGGTCATGAAATAGGCGGGTGAACTCTTGTCCACAACTCCGGCGTGAACAGGAGGGATGACCTTGGCGATCTGACTTTTCCACTGGCGGATAAAATCGAGATGCCGCCGGTGGAGGACGAATGAATTGGTCACACATGCCGTGTTGATGGCCGGCGCATCCAGCTGCGCCACATCATTCTTCCAACAGGCCAGCACGGACGCGGGGACTCCTCCGCGAACTTCGCCGGTGGCATAGTGGTCGCGCCAGACCCAGGCGTTTTCCCGGGATTCGCGCAGCCGGATCTGGAATTCACCGTTCACCGGCTTCAGCAGCGGGCGGATATCGCCGACCACCATGCAGTCGGCATCCAGCCATGCGATGTATTCGGTTTCCCCGGTTAGTATAGCCTCGGATTTCCGGTTCGCCACATTTCGCGGATCGTCGTCGCCCAGGCGAATCAGCCGCACATCGGGAAGTTGTTCGAAAAACGCGGCATCCGCATCGGTGAATCCGGTCTGCAGGATATGGACCGGCACCCCGGGAATGTGGCGGGCAGCACTCGCAGCGAGGAGAAACGCCCCCCACAGGAAATTGCGGTCACATGCTGAGACGATGGTGGTTTCCGGATGCATGGTGAATGGATTAGGATGAATGTTAGAAAAATCAGGTATTCCGATGGTAGAACTTCCATCCGGAGTGATATCCGTCGCGGCGGCCGAGGCGCTGGGCGAGGCGGACCGCGACCGCATGGGGAATGCCGGTGATGTGGCCGTTCTTGACGCACCATTTCGCATCGCGCATGGCATCCTTGAAAACGCCGAGGGCCACGAAATAATGATAGTTCACATTGCGCGGCGGCATTGTGCTGGTGGCGGCCATCGCCTTGGCGTCACCGAAGGAGCGCTTGTAGGACTGGCGCAGCGTGTAGTTATGGGAATGCATGGCCACGGATTCGATCGCGTAAGGAATCTCATAACCATTCTCTACCAGGCGCTTGGTCCATTCATCGTCCTCAGCGTATTGCAGGTCCTCGCGGATCGGCACCTTGTCGAGCACGGAGCGATGGGTGACCGAGCTGACCATGCTGAAGAAGTGGTCCCAGTCCCTGGATTCCCGCTCGGGGCCGAAGCAACGGTCGTAATCATGGGCGAAGACCGCCTGGCAGTCGGACCGCGGAATTTGGCGGGAAAACGAGGCTCCGAATTTCGGGTTGTCCACGCAGGATTTCAGCAGATTGACGAGCCAGTCCTTGCCGACGGGTGTGGCGTCGGCGTTCAGATAGACGATCCAGTCATGCGATGCCTCGCGGGCTCCCTGATTGAGCACGACGCCGGGAACATAAGTCCCGAGCGGGATCTGGATGAGACGCGCGCGGCCCGATTGATTGATGATTTCAATGGAGCCATCACTCGACCCGGAGTCGATGACGATGAGCTCGATCTCGCCGTCGAAGTCCTGGTTGAAAAGCGCTTGGATCGTGTCGCCGATGGCCCACGCCTCATTGAAGCTGCGCATGACGACGGAGACTGCTTTGGGAAGTGGGTTCATCGCGATTTGGAAATCAGGGTGTCGTAGTGATGAGCGAGACGCGCGCCGATGGCCGGCCAGCCGAAACGTTCGTTGGCCGTGGTAATGCCGTTTTCCTCGATGCTCCGGAGCAGCGTGGGATCGGATAGAGCCCTGGAAATTTCACCGGCGAAGGAGTCCGGATCATCGGCGAGCAGGATGTTTTCTCCGTGTTTCAGCTCCAGCCCTTGGGCACCGATGGAGGTGGAAACCACGGGCGTACCGATGGCGAGCGACTCGACGATC
>JBGSTM010000092.1:0-2567 GCA_041736495.1 Akkermansiaceae bacterium | reverse complement strand
GTGCGGCTACTTCCTCACCAGCGGGCTCGCCCGGGATGTTGTTCTGCGGGGAGTTCCCCTGCCCTTTGCCCTTGCGGCGGCGGCGTTTCCTCTTGGAGGACTCCGACTGCGACTGATTACCACCACCGGATTCCGCTTCGGGCTCCGGCCAGTCGCCGCCGGTTGGGGACGGGGTTTCCGGACGCTCTTCACGACGCGGGCTGGTGGGAAAAGGAATGCTCGCCACCTCGGGGGCAGCGGTCGGTGCAGGCTCGGGTGCGGGATCCTCGGCAGGAGCTGTTTCCTTGGCGACTTTCTTGGGCCGTGGGGTGGAAACCCGGCGGGCACGCGGTGCGGGTGCGGCTTCGGGAGTCGGAGTGTTTTCGGGGGCGGATGCTGTTTCGTCGCTCATGGTGCTGCCGGGAAGGAAGCCCGCCGAAGTGGCTGGCGTCGAGAAGATTCAGAGTTCAAAACACGGCGAAATCCCGGTGGAAATGCACCTCGCCATCCGGGACACGGTGGATTACGCTGCCGCCATGAACGAATTGATCGAATCCGGTGATCCCAGGGCGAAGGTGGTCGGCAAGCGCCGTCCGCCAGCGGCTGGCAGCGAGGCATTGAAGGCCGCAGCGGCCCTCAATTTACTCGCCACCCAGTTGAGACGACGCCCATTCAATGTCAAACGCGGCGTCTATCGCTTCACAAGCCACCAGGAAGCCGACTTATGGATGATGAATCTGCAACTTCGATAGAAGAAACCCGCCCGCCGTCCGACGAGGATTTGGCAAAACTGGCCTCCAGATTGAACGAACTGGGAGCCAAGTATATCGTCGTGGGAGGATTCGCCGTCATCGCCGCCGGGTTTACTCGCAGCACCATGGATATCGATCTGTTGGTGGACTGTTCATCGGAGAACGACATCAAGGTGCGTCAAGCGCTGGAAAGCTTACCTGACAAGGCAGTTCTGGAACTCGGCCCCGGTGAAATCGAGCAATATGTGGTGGCACGAGTCTGTGATGAATTCACGGTCGATCTCATGGCCAAGGCCTGTGGAATGACCTACTCCGACGCAGAATCCCTCATCGAGTTTCGAGATCATCTCGGCGTGAGAATACCATTCGCTTAACCTGCCTTGCTCTGGAAAACCAAGCAAACCTATCGCGACAAAGACGCGGTGGACCGCTCATTCCTCCGCAAGCTGCTCGAAGACCGCGGAGAGTGGCCGGTGGTGTGAATGAAAAAAGCCCGCCCGAGAGGCGGGCTTTAAAAAACGAGTGAGTCGGAAGATCCGACACGTTCGGGGAGAGGAATTAGAAATTCCGGATGTCGTCCGTGTTTGGATTATTCGTCGCGGGCGAGGTCAAACTAGGATTGGTCGCATTCGATTTTCCATCCTTACCCATCGACCAGAGGTCAAAGTCCGGGTTTTGAGTTGCGGCGAGAGGTTTGCCATCTTTATCTAACGCTGAACGATAACAATATTGATTGCCCCATGGATCTGTGATGATCTGCCCGGCCGTTGGATCTCCGGAAGTTTTCGTGACCACCCAGCCTTGTTTGGTGCTGAGAGGGTCAAGGTCGGCAAGATAGATCTTGGTAGCCTTTGGCGGGGTCGAATCGGCACGATTCGGGTTTTTGGCATATTCAAAGCCCTCATAAAAAAGAGCATTGTAGAGGATCGAAGAAGTGGAGGTTCCAGCGGCCGTCGTTAGATTGCCAGTCTTGTTCAGCGTTGCTGGGTAAGTTCCCATATCCAACTTGTATTCTTCCAAAGCCTTGGTAAGCAGGGCAATCTGCACCTTGGCCTTTTCCTTGGCCTGGCGCTCGGTGACGAATCCCAAACCGCCGACGACGAGGCCTGCGAGGATGACGATGATGGTGATGACCGCCATCAGTTCGATGAGTGTGAAGGCGGCTGTGCCTTTGCGCGGGTTTGTTTTCATATCCTTGGATTTTGAGCGGATTGAGAAGGGACCAGTGAGTTACTGGTTACCCATCGTCGAGATCATCTTAATCAACGGTAGGAACAATGCAAATACAACCGCGCCGACGATGAGGGCGAGGATCACGATCATGATCGGCTCCAGAATCGAGGTCAGGGCGGTCACGGCGTTGTCGACTTCGTCGTCATAAACATCGGCGACTTTCAGAAGCATTTCGGGGAGCTGACCGGTTTCCTCACCGACGTCCACCATGGAGATGACCATGTTCGGGAACACACCGGAGGCCTGGAGCGGAGTGACGATGGTTTCCCCTTCCTTGACGGCTTCATGGACTTTCTCGATGGCGTGGGAAATGACCACGTTGCCGGCGGTGTCGCGGGTGATGTTGAGGGCCTGGAGGATGGGCACACCGGAGGTGACCAGGGTGCCGAGCGTGCGGGAGAACCGTGAGACGGCGCTCTTGCGCTGGATGTCGCCGAGGACGGGCATCTTGAGCTTCATGTTGTCGATGATGACACGACCGCCTGTGGTGCGTCCCCAGAGATTGAAGAGGAAGACGCCGATGCCGAATACGATGAAGACGAAGACCACGTTCGGCACGACGAGCGGCCGGGCGAGGAAGAACTCCGACATGCCGAAGACGAT
>JBGSTM010000200.1:0-1500 GCA_041736495.1 Akkermansiaceae bacterium | reverse complement strand
AACTCACGAAAACCAAACATCATGTACTCCACCACACGCAAATCCCCGCTCCTGCTCGCCACCGCGCTTGCTTCCATCGTCCTCGCCGGCACCGCATCCGCCCAGTGGCGCATCACCCGTCCGGGCAGCTATAAACTGTTTTTCAACCACAACGTCGGCAGCGGTGATGGCATCATCATCACGGCCTCCAATGTGACGCTGGACCTCAACGGTTTCAATGTCAGCACCAACGCCCGTGGCACCGGTCGCGGCATCGTCGTCGAGAATGCGCGCGGCGTGACCGTGAGCGGCGGCGGCGTGAGCGGCTTCAATGCGAATGTCGATCTAACCGGCACTCAGAATGTCCGCGTGGAGAAACTGCGGATCACCGGCGATGGCCTTGCTCCCAGCGGCGGACCTACGGAAATCGGCATCCGCCTGATCAATTCGTGGAGCGCCTACATCCTGGAAAATTCCATCAGCTCGGTGAATCTCGGCATCTTCGTTCGCGGGGGCCGCAGCGCCGGCAACCGGATCACCCAGAACCTCGTCGTCGGCGGAGCCACGGCGGCTAACAACCTGCTCGGAATTTGCTACAACCCGGAAGGCGGCACCGCCGGTCCGGAAGGTCCGCGCGGCGACGCGATTTATAACAACCACATCGCCCGCTTCGGATTCGCCGTGGCGGTGAGCGACGGCTCGGTGAGCAACATGTTCACGGAGAACACGCTGGCGTCTTTCACCGGAGCCTTCCGTGAGCCGGGGAATTTCGTCATCCAGGGCGGGACCAACGTGGAGATCGACAACACCTCGGTCACGATCCCGGCTACCAATATCGTCGCTCCGTAACCCCGCATCCGCCCGAACCCAAGGGATGGCCGTCCGCGGTCATCCCTTACACGGCCACCCATCATCATGAAACTCCATCGAATCGCCGCTCTCCGAGCGGTCGCAATTCTCCTTGTCGGCGGCCTGTCGTCGGCTTCCGCCGCCACGCTCCATTTCACGATCACGAATCTGGCACCCGCCGGGTCGATATCATTTCTTCCGGGATTCCTGCCGATTTCCGCGCAGGACATCACGAATGTCACCCTGCTAACAGCGGATGGCGGCGTCGCCGACGTCTTGCCGCAGCTCACCTTCATCAGTGGACTGGGGGCTGTGGGAGCCCTGTTTCCCTTTGCGGGCGGTGGTGCCTCCCTCCCGGAACTGCTGCCGGGAGACATGCTGAGCTTCTCGCTTGAGAACGTGGATCTGGCGGCGGAAAGCATTCTCTATCAGGGCGGCGTGCTGTTCGGCCAGGTTCCTCTCACCGATGGCGGCGGGAACTTCATCGGAGCGAATTTCACGCTGACAGCCGGAGAGATCGCGGAGTTCGACAGCTCCGGCGGGGTGCCGCTCCTGATCTTTCCGGACAGCCCCGCGCCAGGACCGGAATCCATCACTCCCACCACGGCGGTGCTCGGGATCAACGTCATTCCCGAGCCGTCTGTGACGCTTTTGGGTGCTGCGGGATTTGTT
>JBGSTM010000181.1:0-5278 GCA_041736495.1 Akkermansiaceae bacterium | reverse complement strand
GGATCCCGGTCCGCTACGGCTTCGGCTCAAGATTTGAAGTTCTGTCTTCTCGGAGGAACTCATTTTTAGTGGAGGAAGAGCTTTTGGCATGCATCAACAGAAGCAGATGGTGTGCCGCTTACTTAGCTGACGGCGCACTAGCCTGCCAGCATGAACGCAATCACTCTCGAATACCCGGATGCCTGGCTGGTGCCGATGGCAACCGACGCGTTGCGCTTTGCCCAGGACGCTAAGATGGCGGCGGCGGTGAAGCTCTTCGAGGTGGGGAAACTGACGAGCGGACAGGCGGCGCAGTTTGCAGGCGTGGGACGTCAGGAATTCCTGCTCGGCTGCCGCCAATGGGGGGTGGACAGCGTGAACTGGGATCCGGAGGAGATCGAGGCTGAGTTCGCGACACCCCTGCCCGGGCAGGTATGAATTCCATCGTCTGCAATGCCGGTCCGCTCATTGCCTTGAGGACGACTTCTGACAGAAGCGAAAAAGGCCGGTATCATTGCTGCAGTGCGGCCTCTCGTCGATCAAATGCGAGCCAACGGATATTGGCTATCAGACAAGATCGTAGCGGCGATTCTCCGACAGGCGGGAGAGTGAATGGACTCATTGCTCACGGTTCACATTTTCTGCGGCGGGGGCTTCACTAACAAGCATTGTCAGTTTTTGGATCCCGATCGTCTGGCGGGTCACGCTTTCGAAAGTCTACGGGCCGACGTCTTGGGAGGTGGTGTAGTTTTCCGGCCTTGTGGGAATTGTCGTTCACGCCCTGAATCTCCTCGCGCTGCGGCGAAAACGATGGCAAGTCCTCGCACGGATGATCCGCTTCAGCCACCACCGCAGCACGACCGAGTCGCTCCAGGAATACGGGCGGGGAATCGCGGGGGGACTGATGTTTTCCCTCCCGCTGCTCTTCACCATGGAAGTGTGGTGGGCCGGATTCATGCTGCATCCGGGGCGCATCCTGATTTACGGGATCGCCACCTTCGCGCTTCTTCTCCTCTACAACCGCTTCGCCGGGCTGCGGCGGGATGCGACGCTGGCGGAGGTGGCGATCGATTCGGTGGAGGAAATGGGCATCGGCCTGGTCTTGTCGGCGCTGATCCTGTGGCTGACGGGCAGGATCGGTTGGGAAATGGACCGGCTGGAAGTGCTGGGAAAGATCGTGATGGAGGGGATGACGGTGGCGATCGGCGTCTCGGTGGGGACCGCCCAGTTAGGCACAGGGGATGATGGAGACGGGGGGCTGTCCGGGGAGGAGCAGGAAAACGCGAATGCCTATTTTCCCCAACTCTCCCTGGCACTCTGCGGCGCGGTGCTGTTCGCCGCCAACGTCGCGCCCACGGATGAGATCTCGGTGATCGCGGCGGAGAGCACGCCGGGCAAGCTGTTGCTCATCTCGCTGTTTTCGATTTTGTTGGGATCGCTGATCCTGCATTTTTCCGGCTTCCGTGGATCCGGGCGTCATGTCGCGCGCGGCACCGCGATGCTGGCGACGCGCGGGATTGTCACGACCTATGCGGTGGCGTTGGTGGCATCGGCGGGGTCGCTGTGGTTTTTCGGGAAACTGGATGGAGAGCCGTTTTCCCAACGCCTGGCGCAAACCGTCGTGCTGGCCCTGCCCGCGGTCCTCGGTGCTTCCGCGGGACGGCTGCTGCTGCAAGCAAGCGACCCTTCGAAATCTGAAAAATCATGACGAAATCAACACCCGAGAACCCGACAAAGAACCTGCTTGAGTGGATGGTGTTCGGCATCAGCACGGCGCTGGTCCTGACGGCGCTCGCCTTCCTAACCATGGCTGCCGTGCGGGTGGAGGATGGCCCTCCGGAGATGAGGGCCGAAGCCGGGAAGCCGGTCGCGAAGAACGGCTGGCTGCGCATCCCGGTGACCGTTAGGAACCACGGCCACCGCGTCGCGGCCAATGTGGAGGTGAGGCTCCGCATCGGGACCGGCGAGGCGAAGCGCGAGGCCGGCTTCACCGTGGATTTTGTCCCGCGCGGCGGCAGCAGGACGGGTGCGGTTTCCTTCAAGGAGATGAAAGGACCGTTGGAGCTGGAATGTGAGGTACTCGGCTATGAAGACCCGTAGGGTGGGAATGGAGAGAAAGTCACAGTCATGGATTCACATGGCGGTTCTCAGAGCCGCAGAAGCGGGAAGTTCATGGACGGTATTTTTGACGGTCGGGGAATTCTGGCCGGCCCTTCCAATTCTGGATTTCCGCAATTTCCCTGTTGATCCCGGCCGGCAGGTGAGTTAGGCGTTGTATTGGTTAAACCCACATCAACATGTCCAAAATCATCACGTTCGTTGTCGCATGCACCCTCGTCTCACAAGCCCTCGCCGAGCAGCCGGTCGCTGCAAGCGCCGAGTCGCTCTACCAGAAGGGTCTCGCCGCTGAAAAGGCGGGGGATCCTGTCGCCGCCAAAGGGTTTTATACCCAAGCCTTGAAGGTGGATCCCAAAAATCCCAACGCCATCTACAGCCTCGGGCAGTTGAAGCTCACCTCCGGAAGCATCGCAGCCAAAGGCCGCGAGGCGAAATTCGGCGCGGTGATGGTCCCCGTGTTCCAGCTTGAGGAAGCCTCACTCAAGGAATCGCTCGACGCTCTCAGCGCGATCGTCGAAAAGGAATCCAAGGACGAGGTCACTCCGAACTTCGTCGTCGACGACTCGAAGGGACTTCTCTCCGACAAGAAGATCTCCCTCAATCTCAAGAACATGCCGGCGCAGGCCGTGCTGAAATACCTGCTCGACCAAACGGGTGCCAAGGCCCGCTATGACGAGCACGCCGTGGTCATCGCCCCGCGCTGAACGCATCCAGACTCGCCCGGTGGACGTCCTCCGCGGACGTCACCGGGTAGGGCGTGCCTAGCAGAACCGGGCGTTCGTCCTCCGCCACCTGGTCCCGGCCGTGCGAGCCCATGACCAGCGAGGCATCCAACGGAATCACGTCCAGCAGGCCACGGAACCCGAGCTTTTTCTTCAACAGGAACTTCGCGATCCGCAACTTGGGAAAAGCGATCGCCGGATCGATGAACAGCTCGCACGGATCATACCCCGGCTTGCGGTGGATATCGATGGTCCGCGCGTAGTCCGGGGCGACCGCGTCGTCCTCCCAGAAATAATAGGTGAACCATGCGTCCGCCGCGGAAATGGCGATGAAGTCGCCGCCACGATCGGTGGCGATTCCCGATCCCCACACTGCCTCCGCCGGCCGCACCTCGTCCACGCCGGGCGTGTTCCCCAACAGAACGCGCACCTCGCCCAACAGGGCCCGGTCATTCACATACACATGTGCCACCTGGTGGTCGGCGATGGCAAATACCCGCGATGCGCCGCAGTCGAGGGTTTCCAGCCCGAGCTCGTCCTTGAGCTGCAGCCAGCCTTTTTTCCGGAACAACCGGTTGAGGTGCACCGGCCGGGTGACCGGCGAGATGCCGTATTCAGAAAGCACCAGCACGCGGACACCGCGCGATTGATAGAAATCGATGAGGTCCGTGGCCAGCCTGTCGATTTTCCGCAGCTCGTCCGGGATGTTAGCCGCATGCGGGCCGTCCTTCTGCAGCGGATAGTCGAGATGCGGCAGATAGACCAGGCTCAGCGTCGGCGAGTGTTTTTCCTCCACCCATTTCGCGGAGGCGGCGATCCATTCGGACGAAGCGATCCCCGCCGCCGGTCCCCAGAAGGCCTGGAAGGGAAACGGACCGAGGTCGTTTTTCAACTCCTCGCGCATCCCCATCGGCTGCGTGTGGATGTCGAATACCTTGCGCCCGTCCGCCGGATAGAGCGGCCGCGGGGTGATCGAAAAATCCGCCGAGGAATGCATGTTGTACCACCAGAACAACTTGGCGCAGGTGAATCCCGGGATCTCGCGCTGCAGCTTGTCCCAAAGCTTCTCGCCGCGGACGATGTGGTTGCTTTGTTTCCAGAACCGGACTTCCGCGTTTTCCCGGTCATACCAGCCGTTCGCCACCACGCCGTGCTCCGCGGGCGGGGTGCCGGTGACGATCGACGACTGCGCCGTGCAGGTCACCGCCGGAAATGCCGGGGCGTACGATTGAAATCCGTTTTCCGCCGCGAAGCGCGTCAGGCCGGGCATGTTCCCGCCCAGCAGCGATTTGGACAGCCCAACGAGATTGATGACGGCGAGACGCATGGTGAAAATCGTGGTCAAGCTAAGGTGATCCCAATCGCCCGCGCCACCCTTAACCGCGGAAACCACCCTGCGGGCAGTCGTTTCGCCCGATCCGGCTGCAAAACGACCGACCTCAACCGCTCCGAACGCGGGTGGAGCGGCGGAAATCCATCAATCGAGGTAATTCAAAAGCGATGAACGGATCGTAAATTTCCATACAGCTTGGGGCTTGGGGCTGGATTCGGAGTCTTCACTGAGGCGCGGAAAATCCTCCTCGGCACAGGCCCTGCAAAGATGGAATTGATGAAAACCACCCACCGCCTCCTGATCGCCGCCACATTGATTTGCCCCGCGCTGGGACAAACCGGCTCTCCACCCGTCATCGTTGAGAAAACCGTGGTCGAAACCATTTCCCCCGGCCAGAAAGTGGTTGAGGAAACCGTCGTAGTCACCCCGGCCGCACCCGGTGCATACGACCCGAGCCGTCAACTCTCCATCGTGCCCCGCGCATTGCCAGTGGCTCCGGGAACGACGACCGAAACCACCGAAACCACCACCACCCGTGTGGGATCGCGGGTCTATAATACGGAGCGCAGCGTGGTCGTCGTCGAGGGCCGAGAACTGCCTTACGTGACGATCCCCGTGCTCTTCGTGAAGGAGACCGCGGAGCTGCTCGATTCGGAATCACGAGCCGCCCTGGATCAAACCGCGGCTGCGATCATGGAAGTCGCCAAGACGAATCCAACCGCCGTTTTCGATGTGGAAGGGCATACCAGCACGGATGGTGCGGACGCCATGAACATGCAGCTGTCCGCCGCCAGGGCGCAGCGCGTTTATGACGAACTCACCAAACGCTATAGGATTCCCGCGACCTCATTGAGCGCGCACGGCTACGGAGAATCCTATCCGATGTATCCGAACGGCAACGAATCGCAGATGATCCTGGATCGTCGCGTGCTGGTCGTCCGCGTGAAGTAATACAGGATCCTGTCCATTTTCAGTCCACTGAATCGTGTAGCGAGCTGAGCAAAAGTGGACGGAATTAAACTGAGCAAAAGTGGAATACTTCACTGAATGGCCGATTGCTCTGGCATCTTCGCATCCATTGCTTCCCGTTCGGCCCACCGCCGGAACGGATAGGGCTCTGCTGGAG
>JBGSTM010000174.1:0-15338 GCA_041736495.1 Akkermansiaceae bacterium | reverse complement strand
GCCTAACCGCTGTTCCATGCTGACGAGTTTCTGTTTCTCGCCTTCCTGCAATCGATTCACCGGGATGCCGGTCCACGAGGAAACGATGCGGGCGATGTCTTCCTCGGTGACTTCCTCCTTCAGCAGCGCGCCCTGGTTCTGGCGGGAGGTGAGCTGCTCTTTGGCAGCTTCGAGTTCGCGATGGGCCTCGGGCAGGTCGCCGTAGGTGATCTGCGAGGCTCTCGTTAGATCGCCGATGCGCTGGGCGCGTTCGCTGTCGCCCTTGAGGGTCTCGATTTTCTCCTGCGCGGCCCGGACGAGGTCGATGATCGATTTTTCGTTCCGCCACTGGGCCATGAGACCGGAGGACTTTTCGCGCAGATTCGCCTGCTCCTCCTTGACCTTTTCCAGCCGGACGACGGAGGCCTTGTCGGTTTCCTTTTCGAGGGCTTTTTTCTCCATTTCCAACTGGAGGATCTGGCGCTCCAGTACATCGATCTCGGTGGGCATCGAGTCGAGCTCGATCTTGAGGCGGGCGGCGGCTTCATCGATCAGATCGACCGCCTTGTCGGGAAGGAAACGGCCGGAAATATAACGGTCGGATAGAGTGGCGGCGGCGACGAGCGCGCCATCCTGAATGCGCACACCGTGGTGAACCTCGTAGCGCTCCTTGAGTCCGCGGAGGATGGCGATGGAATCTTCGACCGACGGTTCGCCAACCATGACCGGTTGGAAACGGCGCTCGAGGGCGGCGTCCTTTTCAATGTGCTTGCGGTATTCGTCGAGCGTGGTCGCTCCGATGGTACGCAGTTCGCCACGGGCGAGCTGGGGTTTGAGGAGGTTCGAGGCATCTACCGCGCCCTCGCTGGCTCCGGCACCGACAATGGTGTGGAGCTCGTCGATGAACAGAATGATCTGGCCTTCTGAATCAGTGACTTCCTTGAGAAACGCCTTGAGCCGTTCCTCGAACTCGCCGCGGTATTTCGCGCCGGCGAGCATGCCGCCGAGGTCCATGGAGATGATGCGCTTGTTTTTCATCGAGTCCGGCACATCGCCGGAAACGATGCGCCGGGCGAGGCCTTCCACAATGGCGGTCTTGCCGACACCTGGCTCGCCAATGAGCACCGGATTGTTCTTGGTGCGGCGGGAAAGCACCTGGAGAACACGGCGGATTTCGTGGTCGCGGCCAATGACGGGATCGATTTTCCCCTCCCGGGCGCGGGCGGTGAGATCGGTGCCGTATTTCTCCAGCGTCTGGTATTTTCCCTCCGGATTGTCATCGGTGACTTTCTGCGAACCACGGATGCCGGTGATGGCCTCACGGGCCTTTTTCTCGTCCAAACCAGCTTCCTTGAGCAGCTTGCCTGCAGGAGAATCACCTTTCAGGGCACCGAGCAGGAAATGCTCCACACTGAGGTAGTCGTCGCCCAACGACTCGCGCGCTGCGTCCGCCGCGTCGAGGGTGGAACGGAGGCCCATGCTGATTTGGGGCTGTGTCGACGCACCTTGCACACTGGGTTCGCGGGCCAACGCGGCGGCGACGGACAGCTTGAGTTTGGAAATGTCGACACCGGCTTTCTGCAAGACCGGCGTGGCAATCCCGCCTTCCTGTTGGAGCAGGGCGAGCAGAACGTGCAGGCTTTTCAGTTCCGAGTGAGCGGACTTCGAGGCGATGCTTTGTGCCGATTGAAGCGCCTCCTGAAGTTTCTGTGTGCTTTTTTCAAGTCCCATAATCGTTGAATTTGCCGAGATGCTAGCCAATGAGAAACAGCGATGCAACGCATGGCTTGCCTTTTTTCCGCAAGGGCGAATGGCTCCACTTTCCGCTTCCCCGCTGCCGCAAGCAGGGCTAGCCTCCCGCCGAAATGAGCAGCTGTGGACCGAAGATGAAGATGGATCCAACCTTGCACCGGGAAAAAAAGCCCGACTGGATCAAAGTGAGGTTGCCGAATAATCCGGGTTTCTGGTCTACCAAGTCGCTGATCACCGACCTGAAACTCGTCACCGTCTGCGAGGAAGCACAATGCCCGAACCGCTGGGAATGCTGGAGTTCCGGCACTGCGACCTTCATGATCGCCGGCGAAAAATGCACCCGCGCCTGTGGGTTCTGCGCCGTAAAAACCGCCAAGCCCGACGCGCTCGAAGCCGACGAACCGGCCCGCGTCGCCGAGGCCACCCGCCGGATGAATCTGCGCCACGTGGTAATCACCGCGGTCGCCCGCGACGATTTGCGCGACGGCGGCGCGGAGCATTTCAAACAGACCATCGAAGCCGTGCGCCAGGCGAATCCGGAGATCATCATCGAGGTGCTTGTGCCGGACTTCAACGACCGCGACTGGGCACTGGCCATGGTGATGGAAGCCCGTCCGCACATTTTCAACCACAATCTGGAAACCGTCGAGCGCCTCACCCCGCTCGTACGGTCCCGCGCCCAGTACCAGCGCAGCCTCACCGTCCTGAAAAAAGCCAAGGCCTTGGTGAACAACAAGGTCGCCACGAAAAGCGGTATCATGCTCGGCCTGGGCGAACGCCACGAGGAAATCCTCCGGGCCATGGACGACCTGTTGGAACACGACGTCACCGTCCTCACGATGTGCCAGTATTTGCGCCCGACGCAGAGACACCTCCCGGTCGTCGAATACATCACGCCCGCCGCGTTTGACGAATACAAGGCAATCGCGTTGGCAAAAGGCTTCCGCCACGTCGCCAGCGGCCCGCTCGTCCGCAGCTCCTATCATGCCGCAAATTTCCGCCCGGAGCTCGACGTGCTCGAAGCCATCGAAGCCGACGTCCGCGCGGCCCGCGGCCTGGAACTCGGTCCGGAGCACCTGTCCCTGCCAGCACCCAAGCCGGCGCTTGTCAAAGCCATCGCCTGAACGGATGCGCCACTGGCTGATCAAATCCGAGCCCGATGTTTTCGGCATTGACGATCTCGCAACGGTGAAACGCGAGCCATGGAGCGGCGTGCGGAACTATCAGGCGAGAAACTACATGTGGAAGGAAATGAAAGCGGGCGACCTCGCCTTGTTCTATCACTCCAACGCCAAGCCGCCGGGCGTCACCGGCATCGCCCGCGTCGTCGGCGCTCCCTATCCGGATCCGACGCAGTTCGACCCGAAGAGCGAATACCACGATCCCAAGTCCAAGCAGGAGAATCCCCGCTGGTGGCTGACGGATTTCGAATACGTCGGCAAGTTCAAGGAGATGCTCACGCTCGAAGCCATCAAGGCGGATCCGGTGCTTCGCGAAATGGTCGTCTGCAAGCGCGGCTCCCGGCTGTCCATCAATCCGGTCGATCCCCTGCACTTCAAGCGGGTGTGCAAGCTCGCGGCCTGGAAACCCTGATTTTTTTTATTCCCACGAGGGAGACAAATCCTTCAAACTGCAACGCTGTATGGACGAAGAAAACCCCGTGGCCCCGCTCTCCGTAGTAACCGAAGAAATGCCCGCCGCTTCCGCCTGGCGTGAGTGGCTGGAACTCCATGGCCCGAAGATGCTGCTGTTCGCCCGCCAGCAGACACGCTCGCTCGAAGACGCCAAAGACGTCTTCCAGGACGCCCTCGTGAAACTGGTGGAAAAGGTCAACAGCGGCGAATTTGTCGGCGGACAGGATTCGTGGCAGCCGTATCTTTACACCGCCATCCGACGTCTCGCAATCGACCTGAGCCGGCGCGACGACCGCCGCAAACGCCGCGAGGACAATGTCACCGCCGACGCCGAGACCGAGCAATACGAAGCGATCCACCCATGGTTCGAGAGCGAATCGTCCGACGACGAGACCCGCGCCCAGTTGGAAAGCAGCCTCAAGGAGCTGCCCGAAAAATTCGCCGAAGTCATCACCATGAAAATCTGGGGTGAGCGCACTTTCGCCGAGATCGGTGAAACTCTTGGAATTTCCCAAAACACAGCGGCGTCCCGGTATCGCTATGGTCTTGAGGCCCTCAAGCGCAGTCTCGGCGGTGCCCGCCGGCGCGGAGACCTCTCCATCTAGCCATTTTTCAGAATCCGCCGCCATGACTCCCGACCATCCATCCCTAGAAGCCGAGCTCCGCGAACTGAGGGCGGTGGCTCTTGACGAAGCGTTTCTCACCCGGCTTGAGGCGTCCGCCGAAGGAACGTGGGTGGAACTCAGCAACCAGGAACGCAGTTTTGAAAACTTCCTGCGCGGCACGAGTCCCGCGAAACTGGAACCCTCCTTCCTTGCAAGTCTGGAGGTCATCGTCCGCGACGTTCCCTTCATCACGGATGAAAAAATCGTCCCCTTCCCCAACGCCGCCACCACGCCGCCCGCCCGCCATTCCCGACCGATGTGGGGTGCGGCCGCCGCCGTGGCGTTCATCGGCGCGGCGACCGCGCTGATGATGCCGACCGGCAAGTCCCCGGATCCCTCACCACGCCGCGTGGCATCGGTGCCATCCGCACCAGCCACGAACTCCGCGAACGGGAACTTCGTTCCCGCCGGCTTCAACCGCGGCCTGAGCGAAGTCCACGACGAGGGCGTCGTCTGGAAATCCAACAGCCAGCCGCACAGTGTCGTTAGAGTCGTCTACAAGGACCTCGTTACCTTCAAGGACGCTAACGGAAGAACCGTGCAGGTCGAGCAGCCGCGCGTCGAATACATGCTGGTTCCCGCGAAAACCGACTGATAGGAAATTTATTGAACAAAGATTTCCTGATACTGCGCTTCCCGTACGTAAGTTATGAAAACCAATTCCTTCCTATTCATCGCGGCGGGTCTCACCGCCGGTCTCGTCGCTCCCGCATCCGCCATCGAGGCACCTGCGGACGACACTCCGCCACCTGCCGCGAAGCGCGACGCCGCTCCGCTGCCGGAAATCAAGCTTCAACCTGAAGCGAATCCCGCACCCGCCGCACCCACCGCTTTTCTCGGAATCGTCTCCAACGACGTGCCGGAAATGCTCGCCGACCACCTCGGACTGAACCCCGGCGAAGGCGTGATCGTTAGATCGCTGGTTCCCGGTGGCCCCGCCGCCAAGGCCGGTCTCTCCGAAAACGACGTGATCCTCAAAGTCGGCGGCAAACCCGTGGGATCTCCCAAGGACATCACCGGCGAAGTCACTTCCCACAAACCCGGCGACGCCGTCTCTCTGGATCTCATCCACAAGGGCAAGCCTTCCAAGCTCGACATCACCCTCGGCACCAAGCCCCAGGAATTCGCCGCCGTGGACCCGGCTCCGTTAGGCCCGGATCAGCTCGACGGCATCCCCCGCGATCTCGCAGATCGAATCAAGAAAGCCATCGCCGGCAACCTCGGCGGCCTCGACCTCCAACTCGGAGTCGATGACGCGGATGTCGGACCACAGATGGAAGAGGCGATGCGCGAGCTTAAGCAACGGATGCAAGGCGCCATGGGCCAGGCCCTCCTGCCGCCGGATGACGCTGCGGCGAAATCCCAGATCCAAGCTGCCGCCACCATCCGCATGAAGGATGCCGAGGGAAGCGTGGAAGTTAAGTCGGCCGACGGATCCAAGGAAGTCACCCTCCGCGACCAGCAGGACAACGTGACCTGGAACGGCCCGTGGGACACCGCCCAAGACAAGGAAGCCGCTCCGGCGGATGTCCGCAAACGGGTGGAAAGCCTCAATATCGATCACAGTTTCAAAGGTGCCGGCCTGCGCTTGCAGATGAACCAGGCCGCGCCCGAGGAATGATCGGCGATACGGCATTTTGCTGATTTTCAATTCACCCGAGTCTGGCGTCGCCGGACTCGGGTCTTTTTTTCATGCCGCAAGCGGTGGGTGAAGATTCCGTCATGGACAAATGCGGTCTTTGGCCCAATCACCGGCACCCGCCGATGAATCTCTTTCATGAATCCCACATCACGCTGCGACTGGCGCTGCCGTTGATGATCGGGCAGCTCAGCCAGATGCTGCTGGGCGTGGCGGACACGGTGATGGTGGGCCATCTCGGAGTGACCGAACTGGCGGCACTGACGTTTGCAAATTCGTTGTTTCACGTGCCGTTCGTCTTCGGAATCGGCCTGCTGACGGGGATCTCGGTCAGCACCTCGAATTCCCGCGGCGCGGACGATGCGGCAGGTGCGCGAGGCAGTTGCCGCCACGGACTTTATCTGGCGACTGCGCTGGGACTGGTGCTTTTCGGGATTTCCTGGATCATCTCGCTGCATCTCGGTTTTTTCGGTCAGCCACCCGCCGTCACCGCGACGACACCGGTTTTTTTCCGGATTGTCATGGCTTCGATGATCCCGGCGCTGGCATCGATCGCCTTAAAAAACCATGCCGACGCACTGAACCGGCCGTGGCCGCCATTCTGGATATTCCTCGGCGGCGTAGTCCTGAACATCGGGCTGAACTGGGTGATGATTCACGGGAAACTCGGCAGCCCGGCGTTGGGCTTCGAAGGAGCTGCCTGGGCCACGCTGATTTCCCGGACGATCATCCTGATCGCGATGTTTGTCTGGCTGCTGCAAGCGAAGGGATTGCGTGAGTGGGTGCCTTACCGGTGGTTCCGCAAGCCGGATTTCGCGGACCTGACGCGGTTGCTCGCCGTCGGATTACCAGCGAGCCTTCAAATGGCCTGCGAAGTTACCGCCTTCTCGCTGGCAGGCCTGATCATGGGCCGCTTCGGACCGGAAGTCATGGCGGCGCATCAAATCGCCATCACCCTTGCAGCCACGGCATTCATGATTCCGCTCGGGCTTTCGATGGCGCTCACCGTCCGCATCGGTGAGGCGAATGGCGCGGGCGAGTTCACACGGCTGCGCCCGATCGCCGTCTCCGGCTGGCTGCTGGCCGCAATTTACTCGCTGTTCGCGGCTGGGGTATTTTTGGTTTTCGGAAAATTTCTCGCCTCGTTGTTCATCAAGGAGCCCGGCGTGATCGTGCTGACCAGCTCGCTGTTGGTGATCGTCGGAATTTTCCAACTTTTTGACAGTCTGCAAGTCGCGTCGTCAGCCATGTTGCGCGGTCTGCACGATGCCCGGGTGCCCGCGTTGATGGGATTTGCCGCTTACTGGCTGGTCGGGCTACCAGTGGGAGCTGGACTGGGCTTCGGATTCCACCTGGGAGCGATCGGCGTGTGGTGGGGATTGGCGGCAGGTCTGTGCGTGGCATCTATCACCCTCGGACCCCGCTTGTGGAAAAACATCAGCAGTGCTACCCATCTCGCGTGACCCGGATTTTCGCTCTCGTTTTCGCTGCCATCCTTCCCGTCGTCGGAGGTGAGGAGTTGAGGAAATTCCCAGGCTGCACCTTGGTGCCCACCGAATGGGCGGACGGTGACAGCTTTTCCGTGCGCTTCCCGGATGGAAAACAACAAACGATCCGTCTCTACGGGGCGGACTGTATCGAAATGCACGTCAATGGCGACGATTCAAACGCCCGCAGGCTGCGGGATCAGCGCCGCTATTTCGCGATCGACGACATTCTCACCGCAAAGTCCTTTGGGGAAAATGCGAAATCAGAGACCCAGAGACTGCTCGCCACGCCGTTCACGGTGCACACGACCTTCGCCGATGGCCGGGGCGATGGCAGGTTCAACCGGATCTACGGATTTGTGGAAACCGCCGAGGGCAAGGATTTGTCCGCGTGGTTGGTATCCCAAGGAATGGCGCGGGCGTTCGGCGTGGTCCGCCAATTGCCGGACGGGACCAGCGGTAACGAGTGGCGGGAGCAACTCGCTGATCTTGAACTCATCGCCGCCCGCACCGGGCGAGGTGCCTGGGCGAAGACCGATTGGGAAAAATTGCCGAGAATCCGCAAGGAAGCCCGCGATGAGACCTCAGAACTGGAAACTGCTAAGGGAACCCAAAAAGCCGTCGAGGGAAAACCCATCGACATCAATCACGCATCGCGCGACGAACTGATGACCCTGCCGGGCATTGGGGAGAAAATCGCCAACGCCATCATCGAGGCCCGCCCCTACACCGCGCTTGAAGATCTCACTCGCGCCACCGGCATCGGCGCGGCCACTTTCGGGAAAATCAGACCATTCCTATCGATTTCGCCGCCCTAAACCGGAGACGCCACCAGCTTCCAGTTCAAGTCGCGTTTCAAATGAAAGCTACGGCGGGTCCCCTTTCCTTTCGCCGCCTCGCCGTGCTCCACCAGCACGCGGAATTCCCCGGACTTCGCATCCACCTTCAGAATCCGAAACACCGGCTCCCTCCGAATCCGCAGGAAACAGTGCAACGGCACGTCCGGGTGCGCCGCATTCCACAAATACCGGGCGGGCGGGAAATCCGGCACATCCGCCAACGCCACGAGCACCTCGCGCAACACTCGCCCGCCGTGCAGTCTTACCAAGCGGTTGGCTGCCCGTCTTGCCAGCAGCCCCTCGATCCACGCCGCCGCCGGGTTTTGATGATCCTCCTCCATCTCCTGGATCAACTCCCGCGCGTGCAGCGCCATCAGGGCATGCAGCTCGTCGCGTTCGATCTCACCGCGCTCGAAGCTCGCGAAAATTTGCCGGGGTGTCGGGATCATCTCAAGGGGCGATAGGTTCCTGCATCTTAAACCCAAATCAAGGTCGATGAAGTCGTCGAATCTTCTCCGGGAGATCCTCCGCATCAAGGCCTATCCATGGACTCGATTCGTTCGATTTCCAACATCCTTCGGAATGTTAAATACTTAAGCTTTTTTAATATTTTATAGATTCTCACCAAAATGAACTCACATGTCATTCATTTTCAACAATGCACTATAACATCACAGGTCCGAGAAATTTAAAAAAAGATCAAGAATTGCAGATCATCGTGTGAAGTAGTTGAATTTCGGCCGTTCCCCCCAACTTATGAAAACACCCGTGTTCCCCCACATGGTTGCTCTCCTGGTCATCGGCACAGTCACCCCACTGTTTGCTCAAAACCCGGTCAGCACTCTTCGCTCTTTCGAAAGCAATCATCGCTCCGATGTTCTATCCGGACTCGCGGATTCGAGTTTCCCCGCCTCTTCCGGCTTGACGGGAAGATTCGAAGTTCCCGCCACCGAGAAGGTGCAAGGCGACCTTCCTGACTCGCGTCCCGTTTATGCCGCACAGGACGCGCTGACCCTCGCCCCTCTTCCATCAGCGTCCCGCAATGTGGAATCCGTGGTAGACCTGAATGTCCTCCGCAACCCTTCTCCTTATCGCAAGCTTGCCGTGAGCGCCAATGCTCCCATGCCTTACGAAATCGCCGAAAACAGTCTGCAAAACGGACTTGAAAGAATTTCCGCTGTCTATCGCGAAACCGGCAAGCCGGAAAAATCAGCTGACTGTTCGACAATCTCGCTCTCCGTCGAACAACGGATCAGACTGGACGTTTCCAAAGCACTCGAAGTGGTTGAGTCCGAAGTGCGTGCGAATTCCGCCTGCGCTTGCGAAATCGTCAAGGCCGCCATCTCCGCCACCGACGCGGATGTCGCGATGGTCGTCTCCATCGTGGAGACATCGATCACCGCCGCTCCGGAACACATGCGGATCATTTCTCAATGTGCCATCGCGTCGATGCCGGAGTCGGTCAACGAGGTCCAGGCGCTGCTCGCCAAAATCGATCCCAATAGCGGCGATGCCGCGGTTTACAGTTCGAAAAGTGCGAAAAGCGCGAAGAGCCCAAAGGCTGCTCAGACGGCCAGTATCGTCTCCGCTCCCATCGGCGATCCGCTGAACAGCCTCTTCATGCCGGTGATGACTCCGCTGATCAACACGCCACCCGTGACTCAAGTTGACCCATCCACGGGATTTTAATTTCTGAAGTTGAGCCGTGCAAGAAGCCGATCCCGGCAGTTCGGGACTCCGAGGTGAATCACTCCAACAAGTCATGGTACTCCGTGTGCCTCTGGATGTAGGCCGCCGCATAACCGCACACCGGCCTGACTTTCAATCCGCGCTCCCGCGCCACTGCCAGAATTCCGGCCATCAAGCGTCCCGCCGCGCCTCGCCCGCGAAGTGCGGGAACGGTTTCCACATGGGGCAGGATTAAAATTTCATCGACCACTCGAAAGTCTGCGAATGCCAGTCCGCCCTCCTCGATGAGTTCGAATCGACGCTCTGCAGGTTTCTCAATGAATTGGGACATGGATGGGTTGGCTGCTTGAATCGAGTCTACCCTACTCCGGTAAAGAGCGCTGCGTCAGAAATTTTTCCCAAGCCTCCTTGGAATCGATATCGCACGCACCGCCCGAAAAAGGAAACCATGCCACCGCACCCGGATGGGTCGCGGCTAAAGTCTTGGCACCACGGTCGCCGGTCAGCTCCATCAGCTCGGGAAAATGCGGCCATTTGCAAAGTGCCGGCGGGCCACTACTGTCGCCGTAGTCGCAGAGGACCATCGAGGCACGGGACTCCAACAGCTCCAGCATTTTTCCCAACAGCTCCGAAGAAACCAGCGGCTGGTCGGCGAGCAGGATGAAAATCGCCTCGCATTCCGGCTCCAGCTCCAACAAGCGGCAGGCGCCCGCCGCCAGCGAACCGCCCATGCCGGCCTGCCAGTTTTCGTGAACGTGAGTGAACACGTCCGGAAGTTCCGGTCGCTGGAGAATCTCCTCCGCGCGGGCTCCCAGCACTCGCAACACCGGTTCACAACCTGCTGCCAGAGCGGTGTGGCAGGCGCGGTCGATCAGGGTTTGGCCGTCGATTTCCAACAGCTGCTTCGCCCCGCCAAATCGGGTGGCTCCGCCGGCGGCGAGGATGAGGGCTCCCACTTTCATCGGATCCCGACTCCACGCGGATGATGGATGATTCCCAGCCGGTCCCTGAGAAATCCGGCGGAAGCCCCGGTGAAAACCGCTTGGATCTCCGCGAGGATCGAAAGCGCGATGGTCGCCGGATGCTCGCCGCCGAGATCGAGGCCGACCGGCGCGTAAAGCCGCTCCACAACCGTGGGATCTTCCAGCAAACCGCACGCACCCGCCTCGGCCAACAGTGTTTCGCGACGGCGGCGCGAGCCTAACAATCCCAGGTAACCATAACCTTCGGGCAGTGCCATCTTTAGAAAACCCAGGTCAGTGGTCAGCCGGTGCGTCATGATCAGCACGGCGGTCATCGCATCCGCCGGGAATCTCTCCACGAACTCGTCGTCTGCACAAACCGTCACCGTCTCGCCCGCGACCGCCGCCATTTTCGTTCTTGCGACCCGGTGCAGGTCCCAGCCTAACATCGAAGCCATCCTCAGCAGCGGGTCGCTGTCAGAGGTCCAACCGATCACGACCAGCCGCGGACGGGGGCCGACTTTTTCGATCAACACGCCGCTTTGGTTGGGATCCTCTTCATCCTCGCAGAAAATCCGCGTTCCCGCGCCTTCGAAGAACGTGGCTAGATGGAATTCCTGGCGTCCGGCCACAAGATCAAATGCGTTTGTTAGCAATTCCGCCGCCACCGGCTCCACGAACACCCGCAGTTTCCCCGGACACCCGAAGTGCGGGCGGGTGTCGATGTGCAAGGTTTCCGGGCGGCCGCTGTTGAGCACGCGCTGCGCCACTGTCGCTATGCCATCCTCCAGGCAACCACCGCTCAGCGTTCCCGCATGGTTTCCATCCGCCGTGACTAACATCCGGGCGCCCGGCAGCCGATAGCTCGATCCCTCGCGAGCCACCAGCGAGGCGAGCGCCATCGGCTGCCCCGCGTTCTGCCGCACGAAATCAAGGAGATGGGACCAGTCGCTCATAAATCGTGGCTCAAGCGCGGCTGAGGTTTTCTTTCACTAGCGGCAGTTTTCTCACCCGCTTGCCGGTCGCCGCGAAGATCGCGTTGCATACCGCAGGCGCGGTCGGCGGCAGGGCCGGCTCGCCGAGTCCGGTGGGCGGGAAATCCGATGGGTAAAAGTACGCTTCCAACTTCGGTGCTTCCGCCATCCGCAGCAACGGATAGTCGCCGAAGCCGGCATTCTTCACGCG
Organism: Akkermansiaceae bacterium; assembly: GCA_041736495.1. GTDB lineage: Bacteria > Verrucomicrobiota > Verrucomicrobiia > Verrucomicrobiales > Akkermansiaceae > Luteolibacter. Next base: position 3,507 of record JBGSTM010000174.1, on the reverse strand, counting down.
CCCATCGCTGACTAACACTTCTTGGAACCAAGCGGCGCTCAAGCCATCGAGCATCGAACCTTCCACTTGGTTTTCCGCGCCGCTGAGGTTGAGGATCTGTCCCACGTCGACACCGGCGACAAGGCGGTCCACTTTCAATGCGCCTTGGGCATCCACGCTGACCTCCGCCACCACCGCGACGTAGCCGGCGTGGCTGTAATGGAAGGCGATCCCCTGCCCGCTGCCCTTGGGCATTTTCCGGCCCCAGTCCGCCTTTTCGGCGGCGAGCTTGAGGGCGCGTTTCATGCGCATTGTGTTGTAGGGCCTGCCGCGTCCGCCGGGTGGCCCGACCTCGCGGTCGTCGCCTAGCAGATCGAGCCGGAATTGAAGCGGATCGCGTTTCGCGGCGTGGGCGAGTTCGTCGATGAAGCTCTGGAAAGCCCAGGCGATCGCGCACGATCCCGGAGCGCGCCAGTAGCCGAGCGGCACGTTGCTCGGCAGGATGGTGCGCTCCAACAGAAAGTTAGGCAGGAAACCGGCGGGCAGTTCGCCGGCATTGACATCCGCGCCATTGCCGGGGCGATCGTCGTTGTTCAGGCCGTAGGTCACGAAATGATTCGCCCATGCGGAGATTTTCCCCGCCTCGTCCACCTGGCCACGCAAGTGGTGCCAGCCGCCGGAGCGGTAGTAATCGTGCTGGAAATCCTGCTCGCGGTCCCACATCACTTTCACCGGCTTGCCATCCAGCCGGCGGGCGATTTCCGCGCACTCGACCATGAAGTCGCCCATCAACCGCCGGCCGAAGCCGCCGCCGATGCGGGTGATGTGCACAGTGATGGATTCCTTCGGGATTTTCAGCGCCTTGGTGATCCCGTCGATGCCGCCGGCGGGGTTTTGGGTGGGTGCCCACATTTCGAGTTTCCCGTCCTTGTAAACCGCGGTGCAGTTTTGCGGCTCCAGGTTCGCGTGCGCGAGGTGCGGATAGTAATAAACGGCATCCACCGTCTGCGGACCGGCAGGAAAACCGCCGATCTCGCCATCCCGCCGGATCTCTTTCGCGGCTTTGCCCTTGATGGCGGCCAGCGCTTTTTCCTCCTGCCCGGTGCTGCTTTCTCCGGCATGCTCGCCTTCGTCCCAACTTACCTTGAGCGCTTTTTTCGCTTTGAAGACGCTCCACGTGGAGTCGCCGATGATTGCGACGCCGGAAAGCAATCCGTAGTGATCGCCGCTGCCTTCGATGATGAACGCGTCGCTAACACCTGCTAGTTTTTTCGCCGCGTCCAGGTCCGCGTCCTTCACTTTCCCGGCGAAGACCGGGCAGCGGACGAAGGTGGCGTAAACCATGCCGGGCTGTTTCTGGTCGATGCCGAAGAGCGGCTCGCCGGTGACGATTTTCTCATTGTCCACCCCGCCGATCCTGCGGCCGAGGATTTTGAAATCCGCCGGGTTCTTGAGCTTCACGGATTTTTCGTCCGGCACCGGCAGCTTCGAAGCTGCTTCGGCGAGCTCGCCGTAAGTCAGCTTGCGCCCCGATTTGTCGTGGGTGACCACTCCGGAAGCGGCAGTGCATTCGTCGACCGGGACACTCCAATTGTTCGCCGCAGCGGTGACGAGCATCGTTTTCGCCACCGCGCCGAGGCGGCGGAGGCGGTCGTAGTTGCTAGGGATCGTCGTGCTGCCGCCCGCCGTCTGGCCGCCGAAGCGCGGATCGACCGCGCCTTGCTCGACGGTGACTTTTTCCCAATCCACTTCAAGTTCCTCCGCCACGATCATTGGCAGCGTGGTCTTCACACCCTGGCCGATTTCCGGAGTCTTCGCGAACAGGGTGACAGCACCTTGAGGGGTAATGCGGATGAAGACGTTAGGAGTGAACGCCGTGGCAGCCGCAGCTTCCTGGGCGACGGCTTTTTCCGGCAGCCAACCTCCGAGCAAGAATCCGCCGCCGGCGAGGGCGGTGGTTTTGAAAAATCCGCGGCGATCGGTGTGGGTGAGTGAATCGGTGGTGTTCATAGTGCTGCGGCGGTGTGGATGGCTTGGCGGATCCGCTTGTAGGTGGCGCAGCGGCAGAGATTGCCCTGCATGGCGGAGTCGATTTCGGAGTCGGTCGGTTTCGGCTTTTCGGCGAGCAGCGCGGCGGCGCTCATGATCTGGCCGGCCTGGCAGTAGCCGCACTGGGCGACGTCGAGATCGCACCACACCTGTTGGAGCGGCGCGAGTTTCGCGGATTCCGCGAGGCCCTCGATGGTGGTGATCTTCGCCTCGCCGACGGCGGAGACCGGCAGCAGGCACGAGCGCACGGCCTTGCCGTTCAGGTGGACGGTGCACGCGCCGCACTGGCCGTTTCCGCAGCCGAATTTGGTGCCGACGAAGTCCAGCGTGTCGCGCAGGACCCAGAGCAGGGGCGTGTCCTCGGCGACGGATGCCTCCAGCCGCTTGCCATTGACGGTTAATGTGTAGGTTTTCATGGGATCAGTGGTTGAAGATGAATTCTTTGGAATTGAGCAAGGCCCAGAAGACGTCCTCCAGGACTTCCCGCACGGCGGCGGGTTCCGGTTTTTCGGCGACGGCGGCGAGGAGTTTTTCCGACTCCATATCGGTGGGCGGGCGGCTCAGCACGGTCAGATAGAGATGCCGGATGATTTCCGCCGGCGGTTTCTTTTCGCTGATTAGATTCTCGACCACCTTGCCCTGGCGGATGCGCTGCTGGGTGGTGTCGCCATTGAGCAGATGCAGCGCCTGCGAGAGATTGGGCTCCATCTTGACCTCGCACGAACAGACCGTGGCGCGGGTGGCGCGGCCGAAGGTGGTTAGAAAATAGTTGGACGTGTTTCCGTCCGCGATCTGCACGGCCCGCGCGCCGAGCGGGAGACCCTTGAATTTGTTCGGCGTGGCGGTGACCTGGGAAATGCAGTCCAGCAGCACTTCCGCCCGCACCCGGCGGATCATGGCGTGGGAGAAATTCCGCGAGTCGGCGACGTTGGTCTCGTTGGTGCGGGTGGAGAGCTGATAGGTGCGGGAGGTGCAGATGTCGCGCACGAGTTTCTTGAAGTCGTAGTTGTAGGAGACGAACTTTTCGGCGAGCGCGTCGAGCAGTTCGGGATTGGACGGCGGGTTGGAGACGCGCACGTCGTCCACCGGATCGACAATGCCGACGCCGTTGAAATGCGCCCACACGATGTTGACGACGTTTCTGGCAAACCATGGATTTTCCGGCGACGCCAACCATCCCGCCACCGACTCGCGGCGCGACTGGCCCTTGATTTCGGGCTTCGGGCCGCCGAGGAATTTCGGGGTCATGTTTTGTTTGGTCACCGGGTTCTGGATTTCCCCGCCTTCGTCGAAGACCACCCGTTCACGTGGATCCTCGGCGGGTTTGCGTTTCACCTGGGCGAAAAACGAGGCGAATGAATAATAGTCATCCATCGTCCAGCGGTCGAACGGATGGTTGTGGCATTGCGCGCACTGGATGCGGGTGCCCATGAAGACCTGGGCGACGTTTTCGGTGAGCTTGAGCACGTCCTGCTCGAT
>JBGSTM010000169.1:0-22190 GCA_041736495.1 Akkermansiaceae bacterium | reverse complement strand
GGTGCGTTCGGCGGGCGGGCGGATGTGATGGATCTGCTCGCGCCGGTCGGTCCGGTCTATCAGGCCGGCACGCTCAGCGGCAACCCGCTGGCGATGGCGGCCGGGCTGGCGCAGTTGCGGGAATTGAACGACCGGTCCGGCTTCGGCCGTCTCGAACAGCTTGGTGCGCATTTCGAAGCGGGCCTGCGGCAGCTTCTCGTGGAAAAGGGCGTGCCCCATCGATTCAACCGCGTGGGTTCGATGTTCTGTCTGTTTTTCACCGACCAGGAAATCATCAATGTGGACGATGTGATGAAGCAGGATCTGGAGTTTTTCCGGAAATTCTTCTGGGGCTGCCTGGACAAGGGGATCTATCTGGCACCATCGCCTTACGAAACGGGTTTCATCTCGCTCGCCCATACCGAAGCGGATCTGGACGACACGTTGACGGTATTCGGCGAGGTTCTGGCGGTGATTTGATTTTCAAGATTCCGGATTGCGCGGTTGCCAGGTGGCGGGCAGTGTTCCGGCGACCACGGCGAGGCTCGCGGACCGAAAGTTTCTTCCCAGAATGATGAATAATTCCAGTGGTGACCCGTCGAAGATCATGCAAGAGCCCGTCGGTTCTCTGGATCCGGATGCCACTTTGAGCGATCCGGACGAGGATTTCCGACTGGTAGCACTGGCGCAACAAGGGGACATGCGAGCCTACGATGCGCTGGTGACCCGGCACCGGGGAAGAATTTTCGCGATGATCCGTAACATGATCCACCAAGAAGCCGACGCGTGGGACCTCTCCCAGGAGGTCTTCATCAAGGCGTGGAACGCGCTGCCACGCTTCGAGGCCAAGGCGCGGTTTTCCACGTGGCTTTACCGGATCGCTCACAACACGGTTTACGACTGGGTGCGGAAACGGAAGATCGACAGTGCGGGAGAACTCAACGACGAGATTTTCGAAAGGGAGCGCATCGACTCCGCCTCTTTTACTACGCCCTCCGGCGGCGAATCCCCGGATACCACCATGGCACACGGCGAGCTGCGGGTAAAAATCGAAATCGCCTTAGGCAAGCTTTCACCCGAACACCGCGAAGTCGTGGTATTGAAAGACGTGCAGGGGCTTTCGTATAAGGAAATCGCCGAGGCCATGTCGAGCACCCTGGGCACCGTGATGAGCCGGCTTTTTTACGCGCGTCAGAAACTCCAAACCTTGCTAAAAGATGAATATGAATCCCGATGAAGCAACGTTGGCCCTGTGGCTGGACGACGAATTGACCGGAGCCGAGCTGGCCTCGGTCGAGGCGTGGGCCAAGGAGCGTCCGGATCAAATCGCCGCCCGTGAGGAAATCCGGCGTTGGCGTGCGACCATCTCTGCCGCCATTCCCGCGACTGAGGAGCCGCCGTATCCGGACTTTTTCAACAGCAAGGTGCTCCAAGCGATCCGCGAGCAGACGTCGAAGCCCTTGATACCTCAGAAAAAGCCGTCTTTCTGGAAATCCTGGCTGATGCCGATGGCCGCATGCGCAGGCATGGCGCTAACCTTCTGGGTGGGGACGAAATCAGCTTCCACACCGGACTACGACGTGGCTGGCGCGCCCAGGGCCATTCCGGTGGAGCCGGTGCTTTACACCCCGGAGACCGGTGTGAATGCCGAGTTATTTGCAAGCAAGGAGGCTTCCGCCACGGTCATCGTCCTGAACGGAGTGACCGCCATCCCGGATGCGACCGATTTTTCCGAGACCGTGTATGTGCCGATGGATCGGGAGATGGACTCCACGGCTGACATCGAGGTGGATCCGACATGGGAGGTCGGCCGATGAAATGGCTCCGGCTGTTCACGGCCGCGGCCACGGTTGTGGTCTGCGGTTCGGCGAATTCCCAGGACGATCCCGGAAGAACACCGATCGGTCGGGTCAGCGTGACCGTTTATTACGCCACCAACGGTGACCCCGAGGTCGCGGGTAAGAAAACCGTCAAGGTGAGCGAGGCGACCGACAAGCGGCTGCGCAGTGAAGATCGTCTTCATTTCAAAAATTATCGTCTGCTCGGTCAGGACGTTCAGCCGTTGTTGAGGAGTTACGAAAGCTGGGCGCAACCGTTGAAACCTTCGGATGAGGTATTGGTAAGATTCGAGGCACGCAGTCGACCGACTTCGGAGTCCACGGGACTCGATCTCGAACTTTGGCTCAGCCGGAAGAAGGTTTTGAAAATGGATGTCAGTCTAAAGGGAGACCGGCCCTTGTTCATGCTTGGGCCGGAATGGCGCGGTGGGCGTCTGATCATCGGAGTTGCTCTTGCGCCGCCGAAAAATCCGGGCTCATAATAGACCCATGAAATTCGCACTCGGCATCTGGTTCGCGCTCGCAGTCTGCGCCGGAGCGGCGGGCCTTGAATTCTCCCAGCCCGTCAAGGACGTCCACGCACCCGCGGATGTCGCCACCGTGACCGAGAGTTTCGAATTCAAGAACCTCGGCGAGAAGCCGGTCACCATCACCAAGGCAGACCCGACCTGCTCATGCCTGAAGGTCGAGATTTCAGGCGGTAAACTCAAATACGCGCCCGGCGAATCCGGTGTCGTGCGGGTGACCTTCGAAATGGGGAATTTTTCCGGGATCGTTGACAAGATGGTGGCGATCTGGCTCGACGATGACCCTCCGGACAAGCCTTCGCGGTCGGTGACGGTGAGGGTTCATATTCCGGTGCTCGTCGCCATCGAGCCAAAGACCGTGAAGTGGGACATCGGAGCTCCAGCGACGCCGCAGATCATCCAAATCCGGATGGCGGAAGGTCAGGCAATCCACGTTACCGGCGTCAAATCCTCCTCGGATTTGTTTGTTACGGAAATCAAAACCCTCGAAGAAGGCAAAAAATACGATCTGCTCGTCACCCCCAAGCAGACGACCGGACCCGGCTTGGGCGTCATCCGGATCGAGACGGACTGCGGTGTTGCGAGGCACCGCACGCAGCAAGCCTTCGGCGTGGTGCGCAAGCCGACAGCGAACACCGCCGAATCCAAACCATGAATGCGTTTGGCCAGGTGATGGCGATCGGATTGATTTCTCTTGCTGCGGCGGGTGGAACTTTTTGGCTCAAAGGCCCGCCGGAGCGCCGCTTTGCGTGTGATCCTGCCACTCTCAAGCCCGATGAAATCTGCCTCGAACAAATTCCTGCCGATTCAAAGGTCCTGTGGGTGGACGCACGTCAGCGGAAGGATTGGGAAAAATCAGGGGTTCCGGGATCCGTTCTTTGGAATCTCGATCCCGGCGAGGACATGCAGGCTTTTGAGACAGAGGTCGCCATGCGGATCATGGAAACCCCTCGCGTCATCGTCTATTGCGGTGACGAAAACTGCGGACTGAGCCGACAAGTCGCGGAGCGCATCCGGGGATTGCAACTGGGAGCGGAGGTTTCGGTGCTGCATGGCGGCTGGCGAGCCTTGAACGAGGCCGGGCGAATCAAGGATTCCAATCCAGCGTTTTGATCGTCAGGGCTTCCAGGTAAGGCATCGCGGGGTTGTCCTCGGCGTTCCAGCGCAACATCACCGTGCAGGCCTTCGCCTTGCCGTAGCTCAGGCTGAAGGTGCCATCTTCGAGCATCTCGCTGATTTTCGACTGGCGGCCGAAATATGCGCGGGCGATTTCCTTGGTATTGTCCCGGGAAAGCAGCTTCAGCGTCAGCTTCTTCTCTCGGTTCGGGACATTCTCGTCGTTGCACGAAGCCACGGCGGATACGGTAACTTGAAAAATTCCAGCCTTGTCGGTTGGGGCCTTGGCGTAGTTGGCGAGGCGCCCGCCGAAGGTGTCAAGGAAAGGATCCACCACCACCTTCGGCGTCGACGACCCGCGGGTGCGGACCAGAATGGTCTGAGGGTTGACCGGTTTTCCGTCCACGACGAAATCCACGTTGTGAAAGTAGTCGACGACCTGCTCCACGGAGTTCGTTTCCTGTGCGTCGATCTCAATCTTGCTCGTCGTCGGCAATGGGCCGTTCAGGCAGGATTTGGCAAGTTCCGCCTCCGGGGTTAGGGATTCGATCAACGGCAGCCGTTCGGCCAAGGTCTTTGCCGCAAGGAATTTTTCCAGAACCTCCATCGCCGCCATGCCGGGCGTGGTAGGCTCGACCCCGTCGGGAAGATCCGGAGGAGGTTGCATGATTTGGGGTTGATCTGGAGCCGGGACAGGGAGGGTAGGGATGGGGGCTGGCTCGGCCTCGGCCGGCTTATTCAGCGGTTTAGGATCGATCGGGGCGATGGTTCTCACGGGAGTGGGCTTTTCTGGAGTTCCGGGAGAAGCGCTCTTGAAAAACTTGAGGACTCCATAGACCAGTGCTCCCGACGCGATCAGGAAAAGCAAAGGAACCAATATGCGGATGAAGCGGCTTCTTGCGTGGGGATGCCTGCCGAGAGGAAGCGGCCCACGGGAGGAGTCGAAGCTCCGGGTGGGTTCGGGCATTTGCTTGGCAACCGGCTCGCCTTGGTTCGGTCGGTTTGGCAATTGCCGCGGCTCGGGCCGAAGTGCGGCAGGTGAGGTGGCTTGAGTGGGAAGCGGTTGAACCAACGGGTTGCCCTCCTGCAAGGGTGGAGGCGAAAGATAAGCTGGAGTGGCGGCAATCGGAATAGGTTGGTAATTTGCCGGAGTGTTCCCCAGTGGCTGTGTGATCGGCTGAGCAGGAGCAGGAGCTGGAGCTGGAGCTGGAGCTGGAGCTGGAGCTGGAGCTGGATAGGGGGCTTGGATCAACGTGCGACAGGTGGGACACGGGCCCGTGATGCCTGCTAGACTGCCCGGAACGGTGAGCGTGATGCCACACGCAGGACACAGGAAGGTAATGGAATCAGTGGCCATTTGGAGTAATGGCGGAACCTACGAAATACCCGACGATTCGTCAATCCTTCAGAAAAGTTAACTAAATACAACGAAGGGGACTGAGGCTACACCCGGTTTTCTGGACAATCTTTTTGGATTCGACGGGAGGATTCTCGAATTCTGCCCAGCGTTCCGGATGTGCCTTCCTTCCGTACTAATTCCTCAAGCGGCATGCCGCATCAAGGCGACGAGCACCCCTTGAATGACGAGTTCCCGGGCTGGAATCAAATCCGGGAAATCGGGGTTTTCCGCACGCAGGAATGGCTTTCCTTTTTCCACGACATAGCGCTTCAGTGTGGTTTCCCCGTCGATCAGAGCCGCAACGATGTCCCCCTTGCGTGGTTCCCTGAATTCAAGAATCACGGTGTCCCCACTGCAGATGTGGGCGTCGATCATCGAGTCTCCACGGACTTTCAAAGCGAACGTGCGGGCGTTTCGGGGAATTCCCAAGGCCGTCACATCCACGGAAATACAACCTTGACGTTCCTGCTCTGCTTCTTGAGCCATGCCGGCGGCAATGCTTCCGTAAACGGGGATATCCATGATTTCGCCCCGGTCCAGTTCGTCCGGAAAAATGACAGCGCGGGCTTTTCCCGGCAGTCGGAGAATGACGCGCTTGCGTTCAAGCGCCCGCAAATGGCTCATTGCCGCAGTTTGGCTCGCAAAGCCAAAGTAGTGCTGGATTTCCCGGGTCGAAGGCATGAGCCCGGTGGTGCGCTGTGAATTGCGCAGGTAGTCAAGAATCTCCTGTTGGCGGTCGGTGAGTTCGGCTTGCATCGTTTTATGAACAGTGTTCCTTAGAACAAAGAGGAATTGCCGCCGTGGATCAAGCGAAATATTGGAAGGTTAGAGCGTGATTGCTCCGTTCGACATAGCTCCATCTGTGAGAATTCAGAGCGCCGGTGTTCTGCTCCATGACAAATCAGGCTTTTCGGTTTGCCGAACAGCACCCCAGAACCGACTTTCCTCCCCGGGCGATCCCGATCTGCATAAGGTTTTCTCAAGTGAACATCGCGTTCGGAGAAAGTCCCTCTTTAGCCTTCCGTAATGTTCACTCCTCCAGCTCCACCTCCGATCAAACAACCCTTCATGAATCCGTCGAATCTCCTTCACTCACGGCGCCAGTTGCTGAAAGGTGGCCTCGCGTCGGCCATTGCCTGGTCCACCGCTCCGTTATTTCTCTCTTCCAGAGTGCTCGGTCGCGCTGGAAACATCGGTCCGAACAGCCGAATCAATGTAGGGATCATCGGCAACGGACTGATTTCAAAGGGACATCGGGGATTCTGCCTCACTCAACCAGCCACCCAGGTGGTGGCGCTTTGTGATGTGGACTCGGTGATTCTGGAAGCTGCGATGGCTGAAGCCAAGTCGAAGGGCTCCACCTGCGAAGCCTTTGCCGACTCCCGCGAATTGTGCGCCCGTCCCGACATTGACGCGGTTTTTGTGACCACCCCGGACCACTGGCACGCCGCAATTTCCATAGATGCCATGCGCAACGGCAAGGACGTCTATGTGGAAAAGCCAATGACCCTCACGATTGAGGAGGGTAAAGCCATGCGCAGCGCCGCCGAGCGCTATGGGAGTATTGTCCAAGTCGGCTCGCAACAACGGTCGAACGCATCCTTCCGCAAGGCGGCGGAGTTGGTTCTGAACGGTTACATCGGCAAGGTGGAAACGATCGTTTGCCGGCTGGGGGATTTTCCACCACCCACCCAATTTCCGGAAGAGCCCGTTCCAGCTCACCTCGATTATGACCGATGGCTCGGACCCACGCCATGGGAACCTTATCATGCCGAGCGGGTGAAACGCAGCTACGGCGGCGGTTGGCGCCGATTCTGGGAATACGGCTCCCGCAAGAATGGCGACTGGGGCGCTCACCATTTCGACATCGTGCAATGGGCCTTGGACATGGACGATTCCGGTCCCAGTCTTTTCGTCCCCAAGGGATATGAAGGCGAAAAACTCCAATACCACACCTATTCCAACGGTCCCAAAATCATCCGCGACGGCGACAGCAAGGGAGCGATGATCCGGTTCATCGGGGAAAAAGGCGAGATCCTCGTCGGCCGGGATGATAAGTTTGAGACCACACCATCCGGCCTGAAAAGTCTCGTCCTCAAGTCCTCCGACAAACATCTCTACGTCTCCAGTGATCACCGGTTCGACTGGATCAACTCCATCAAAACCCGCCAACAACCGATCTGCGACGTGGGCATCGGCCACCGTACCGCCACGATCTGTCAGTTGAGCGGCATCGCCGAGCGCCTCGGTCGTCCCGTCAAGTGGGACCCCGTCAGGGAGCAGATCATCGATGATCCCGTCGCCACCCAGATGATGGACAACCCCCGCCGCGCTCCCTACACCCTGCCGGTTTGATCGATAAACCCGACTTATGAAATTCCTGCCCATCCTCCTCTTCGGCGGCCTGTGTGTCGTCCGGCTCCACGCGCTCGAATCCGGCGAACTCGCGGCCGTCGCCAAGCGCTTCGCGGATCCATCCGGCGACGAGCAATACAAGGCCCGCGCCGAGTTGAACCGCCTTGTCGCCCAGTCCACTCTGCCGGGCAAGGGCGATCCCGCCGCTGTCACCGAGCTGCTTGTCGCCGCCATCCAGTCGCCGGAAACGCCCAAGGAGGCAGTCAAGTATCTCCTGCGCTCGCTTTCACGCGTCGCCACTGCCGATGCGGTCGAGCCTCTCGCCAAGATTCTCAATGGTCCGGACGTCATGCTCCGGGAGGAGGCCCGCGAGGCGCTTTCCTGGATCCCCGATTCCAAAGCAGCCACCGCGCTGGAAGCCGCCTTGGCCAAAAGCACTGACAAGCGCGAAAAACTCGGTCTGATCGCCGCGCTCGCCACGCAGAAATCCACCACCTCGGTCCCGGTGTTGGAACCTTTCCTTCGCGAGGCCGATTCTGAGCTAGTCGTCGCAGCCATCGACTCTCTCTCACGCATCGGCGGCGCACCCGCCATCAACGCGCTCGCGGCGGCCAAGGTATCGCCGGCTCTCAAACCGGAGCTGGAATTGGCGCTGCTCGCTGCGGGTTCCGGCGACGCGAAGACCGTTGATCAGGTCTATCAATCGACTGCCTCGGACCCCGTCAGGCTGGCCGCGTTCCTCTCCCTGGTGAAACTCGCCCCCGCAGACGCGAAGGCGTCGTTGCTCGAAGCTGCCTTGAAAAGCAAGGATGTCGCCGTCCGTCACGCAGCACTTGCCGGGGGGCTTGAACTCAGCCTGCCTGCGCTTCAGTCCTCGCTCGTCCAGTCGCTCCCGACGATGCCTGCGGAAGACAGACTGATCGTCCTGGCTAACATCCATCATCTCAAGCCTGCGGAAACAGCCGTGAAAATCGCAGTTGGATATGTCGGCTCCAGCGTGGAGGACGAGCGCGTGGCCGCCATCGGTTCGCTCGGGAAAATCGAGACCAAGTTCGCATTCGGCGCGGTGCTTCAGTCGGTCGGCGCGCGGGAGCCGCGGGTCAACCAGGCGGCCGCCAGCGCGCTTGCTTCATCGACCTATCCGGCGGCTGCCAGTGACTTGCTCGCCATCTTGAAGGGCGGCTCCGGTCCGGACAAGATCCTTGCCATCAAGGCGCTGAATTCCGTGCAAGTGCCGGATGCTAGCACCATCCTGTTGGAAATCGTCAAGGGACAGGATCAGGTCGCTTCGAAGGAGGCCATGAAGACGCTCTATTTCATCGCCTCCACCGACGACCTTGGCACCCTCTGCACAGCGGCCGCCGCCACCAACGAGCCGGAACTCCGCAAGAGTCTCGTCTCCATCAGCTCCCGCATCGCCACCCGCATTGACACCGACGAAGCGCGGGAACTGGTGAAGGATTTGAAATGAACCCGCACCCCTCAAAATTTCAATTCCACCCTCGCGGTGGGCGTGATTGACTCCCCAACAAGATGAACCGTCTCACCATTTTCTCTGCTTTGATAGGTATCACCGCACTCGCCGCTCCTTCCTCCGCTGCTGAAAAGCTCAAGGCGCTGATTGTCGATGGTCAGAACAACCACGTCGTCTGGCCCAAGTCCACGATGATGATGAAGCAATACCTGGAGGAGACCGGCTTGTTTGAAGCGGACGTCGCCCGCACCCGTTATATATGGAAGTGGGAGCGTGAGAAAGACTGGCTGCCGCTCGCCGGGGTGGGGGACTCGGAAAAACTCGCCGAGCCAAAGCCCGATCCCGCGTTTGACCCGGACTTTTCGAAATACGATCTCGTCGTCAGCAACTTCGGCTGGAAAGCCGCCGGCTGGCCCGAGGCGACGAAGCGCAAGTTCGAAGACTACATGAAAAACGGCGGCGGCCTCGTCGTCGTGCACGCGGCGGATAACAGCTGGCCCGAGTGGAAGGAGTTCAACCGCATGATCGGCCTCGGCGGCTGGGGCAACCGCAGTGAAAAGGACGGACCCTACGTTTATTATAACAACGAGGGAAAACTGGTGCGCGACGAAAGCCCCGGAAACTGCGGCCATCACGGACCGCAGAATGAATTCAAGGTCACCATGCGCGACAAGGAGCACCCGATCACCAAGGGGCTGCCGGACTTCTGGATCCACTCGAAGGACGAATGTTATTCCAAGCTCCGCGGACCGGCGGAAAATCTAACCGTGCTCGCCACCGCCTGCGACAGCCCGGAACTCCAGGCTGCCGGACGGCATGAGCCGATGCTGATGACCATTGGCTATCACAAGGGCCGCGTCTTCCACACTACGCTCGGCCACGACACGGAGGCCTTCGAAGGCGTGGGATTCATCGTCACCTTCCTGCGCGGCGCCGAGTGGGCCGCCACCGGCAAAGTGACCCAGGAAATACCCAGGGATTTCCCGACTACGGACGGCCCGAAGGCGCGGAAGTTCGAGTATCTCAAAAAGGAGTCGTCGCCTTGAACCCTCTCTACCAAAACATAACCATGAAACCCCTGAAAATCATCATCACCAGCCTGTTCTGCTGTTCCCTCGCCACTTCCTTCGCCGAGGAAAAGCCCGCAGCGGACGGCTTTGTCGCCCTCTTCGACGGCAAGACCCTCGACGGTTGGAAAAACCCCTACACCTGGGGGGAGTCCAAGGTCGTTGACGGCGAGATCCATCTCACCGGCGACAAGAAGTTCTTCGTGATCACCGAGAAGACCTACAGCGATTTCGTCTTCGAAGGCGAGGTCCTGCTACCTCCCGGCAAGGCGAACAGCGGCTTCATCTTCCGCGGCCAGGTGCAACCTAACAAAGTGTTCGGCTATCAGTGCGAGGTCGACGGCGATGCGAAACGCGCGTGGTCCGGCGGACTCTACGACGAAGGTCGCAGGATGTGGTTCATCAGCCCGATCAAGGGCGACGCCGCCAGCGAGGCCGCTTTCAAACAACGCGCCGGGGACACTTTCAAGCGCGACGACTGGAACTCCTACCGCATCACCTGCAAGGGCAAGAGCATCAAGATCGAAGTCAACGGCGTGGTCACCACCGACATCGAGGACGACAAGGACGCAAGCGGCGTGATCGCCATCCAGCACCACGGTGAGAAAGGCCAGACCTACAAGTTCCGGAATCTCCGCATCAAGGAGTTGAAGTAAGCCGCTTCAATATCCCTTCGCCGCATCCACCCGGTTCTTCAACGGCAGCCCTTTGGAGAACCGGCCGATGTTGTCGAGGATCAGTTCGTTCGACCGCCCGCCGCGCGCGTCCGAAACTCCCGCGATGTGCGGGGTGATGATGACGTTCGGCATTTTCCAAAGCGGGCTGTCCTTTGGCAGCGGTTCCGGATCCACCACGTCAAGCCCCGCTCCTGCGAGATGGCCGTTCTGCAAGGCGTCTATCAGCGCATCGGTGTGCGCGATCCTTCCGCGGGACACGTTGATGAAATAGGCACCCTTCTTCATTTTTGAAAACTGGCTGGCGCCGATCATTTTGCCACTCGCCGGAGTCAGCGGCACACAGCTCACCACCACGTCTGCCAGCGGGAGCATGGCATCGAGTTCGTCCGGTTTGCCGAAGCGGTCCACGGTCATGGTGAGTGGCAGGTCCTTGTCATCGATCGCGAGGACCTTCATTCCGAATGCTCTCGCCCGTTCGCCGACCTGGGTGCCGATTCCGCCGTAGCCGATGATCAACATGGTTCTGCCGCGGAGCTCGATCAGCGGCACCACCGGTTTCCCGGCTTTCGCCCATTCACCCTCCTGTTGCGCCGCGTGGTAGGCCGCCATGTTCCGTGTCAGTCCTAACAATAGTGCGAACGCGTGATCGGCGATTTCCGGGCCTTGATGGATTTTGAGCGCCGTCAGTTGGACCCGCCCGTCCGCCAGACCTGGCAGATCCGCCACGCCTTCGATGCCAGCGCTGTAATTGTGCACCCACCTCAGCTTCGTGCCATTCTTCATCAGCTCCGCATCCAAGGGGCCGACGTATCCCTCCGCGGCCGGAATCTTCGCCATCGCGTCCGCCGCGCCGCTGTGGAATTCCAGCTTGAGCTGTGGGTTTTCCGCCGTCAGCGCCTCGGCGTCCTTCCTCATGCCCTCCGGCAGGAGAACCACTTGCGCGGACGCGAATCCTGCCGAAACCAACCATAGCGATATTTGAAATTTCATCGTCTCACAAAAGTAATCAGGTTCTGATAGGAATCAGCCGAAGTCCGGAATTTCAAATTCCGGGCGGGCAGCTCTGCGGCTGAGAGCAGGGTCGATGCCCGGCGTGGTGACCTTGGCGGTGGCGGGGTCGATGTCGATCACGCGGCCGAGCGTGTATTCGGGGCGGGTGACGGACCAGGCTGCGAGCTGCTTGGCTTGGTCGCTTAGAATGGTCTCCATCAGTTTGTTTCCCGCGGCGATTTCCGCCATGTCTGTCGTCTTGCCGCCGGTGCGGTAGGAAATGTTCGCGAAGTGAGCGATGGCGGCGGAGCGCTCGGCGGGGATGATGCGCGAGGCGATGTCCGCGTGGCGGCGGGAGCGCACGACGGCGATGAAATTTTCCTGATGGCCAGCACCGCCGTTGCCGGGGAATTTTTTGATCGGCTTCTTGCCATCCTCACCGACGGCATACATCCCGCCGAGACCGCCGCGGAGCTGGCCGCCTTCGCAGCGAACGACCACTCCGATGCGGATGCCGTCGCGGGCACCTATGTTGTTGCGGGTGGGGCTGAGTTTGAGATTGTTCACCTCGATGACAACGGGCACGCCGGCGAGTTCGTAAGTGGCGACCTGCAGGTTGGGTGTCTCGCCGGCGTCGTTCCAGCCGAACCTGCCGCCGAAGCAACGGACTTGTTTCGGCAGCGGGCCGTCGCCCAACACGCGGTTGGCGATGTCGATTTCATGAGGTGTCTGGTTGCCGATGTCGCCGTTGCCGGTGTTCCAGGCCCAGTGCCAGTCGTAGTGGAACGCCTTGCGGAACATCGGCTGGTCGGTGGCGGGCCCGAGCCAGAGATTGTAATCGGCACCGGGCGGCGGAGTGAGCGGCGTCGTGCGGATGCCGATGCTGTCGCGCTCTTTGAAACAACAGACGTGCACGGACTGGATCTTTCCGAGATTCCCTTCTTTGACGAACTGAATGCCGTCGCGCGTGCCCGGGTCCGAACGGCTTTGGAATCCGGCGGCGATGATGCGGCCGTATTTCTCCTCGGCGGCCACCAATTGGCGGCCTTCCCACAGTTCGTGGGTGACCGGTTTTTCCAGATAGACGTCCTTGCCGGCCTGCATTGCGTGGATGGCATGCAGCGTGTGCCAGTGGTTAGGGCTGGTGACCACCACGGCATCGATGTCGGGCCTCTCCAACAGCTTGCGGTAATCCTGAAACTTCGCCATTCCACCGGTTTTGACGCCTTTTTTGTCCAGATTCCTGGCGAGTGAATCCATCTGTGCCGGGTCGGGATCGCACAGTGCGACGATGGCCACGTCCTTGATCTTGAGGAACTGCCCGGAAATCCCGTGGGCGCGGCGGCCGCAACCGATCATGGCGATCCGCACCGTGTTGTTGGCGCTTTGTCCGTAACAGGGCCGGGCGAGTGCGGCGAGGCTGCAGAGCTTGATCAGATGCCGCCGGGAGATCAGGGAAGGTGGGTTCGTGGAACGCATGGATGGGGCGGAAATTACGCAGCGGGAGCGAGCCTTCTTTCCTGGGGTTGGATTACTGATGCCACCCATCACTCCTGATCGAATAGATCCAAAGCGATCTTCTCGTAGGTGTCCCGGTCCAGCAGAAACGGATGGGAGTCGGTGCCCATGCGGCCGTAGTAGAATCCGGGATTCGCTCCGGGGGTGGCCGGGGCGAGGATCAGGTCGCGGGTGACGATGCCGGTGAAGGTGTCGTTTTCGTCTCTTCCCTGCTCGTAGACCTTGAAGGCGAGCGAGGGGTTATCGAGGGCTTTGTTTGCGGACTCGTCGTCTTCGGCGAGCCAGCGGGTGACCTTGAGGCCTTCCAGGATGCCGAGCATGAAAATGGCGCGGGCGGGATCGAGGGACTGGGTGACGGTTTCGCCGCCCTGGGTGGCGGTCCATTCCTCAAGGTCGAAATTGTAGCGCAGGCTGAGCGTGGGGTCCGGCAGGGAGGTGCGGTCAATCTGCATCAAGTTCACGCGATCGAGCGACCACAGGCGGGCAGGCCGCCATTCGTAGGGGCGAATGGCGATGGAGCCGACCAGCAACTGGTCGATGCGCATGACGGTGGGGGTGCCGATGCGGTTCACGAAGTAGCCGCCCTTCCCGTCGATGCCGAAAGCGAGCTCGATGCCTTGGCTGTCCTGGCCGAGGAAGCGCAGTTTCAAAAACGGCCGGTGCAGGCCCCACGGGGTGAAATCCGTGGCGGCGTCCGTTTCAAAACCGATGGCGCGACCCTCGGTGACGGACTTGAGCAGGGTGAAGAGACGTTCTTCGTTCGCTTCGTCCGACTTGCCGGCAATGGTGGTCATCCACGGGCGGGGCGGAGTGCGGGTGATGAGGATTTCGGTCCCGGTGGCCGGCTGGATGAGAATACCGCGGAGTGACTGGATGTTGAGGTTGGTGAGGGTGGGATCGCGCAGATCGTTGACGGCGAGTGGCAGGTCGGCGAGCGAGACGAGGTTGGCTTCAGGCTTGAGGGGGAGGGAGAAAATCGTGTCTGGTCGGTCACTGACGGTGGCGCGCACCTCGCGGGCGTCCGGGGTCTCCGGTGGTTGGATTTCCAGAATCGTTTCAATTTCCGAGCCGAATGAGATGAGGGCGATCTGGTTGGATTTGGCGAGCGTGCCGTTGGTCGGCAGGGTGGTGGTCGCGCGGTCGAGGACCTTGAGGGCTTGCAGTTCGTAGAGTCCTTCCAGCAGGGATTTCATGGCCTTGGGGTCGGTGGCGAGGTCGAGCGGCTTGACGACGCGCCATGGGCTTTTCGGGGTTTCCCGGCCAAGGGTGAGTTCACCTTGTTCCGCGCGGATGCGGATTTTCTGGAGCGCTACGGGATTGAAATAGAACGGGCGGTGGTCACGGAGGAACTTCAATCCATCCTTGAAAAGCGGGGTGATGTCGCCGGTGGCGGCGTAGATGAAGCGCTTGCGGCCATCGTCGCGGGGTTGGATGAAAACGGTGGGCACGGGCGTTTCGATGTCCTTCACGGTCGCCAGCCACGGAGTCTGGCGGCCGAGGCGGTAGCGGGCGAGTGGCTCGCCGCTTTCATCCTCAAGCCGGATGGTGATGGCGCTGTCGCCGAGACCGGCCTTCTGCGCCTCGATGTCATCTCGAGGGGCAAAATCCTCGACGCGCATGCCGAGGGTGAAATTGATGATGCTTACCGCAGCGCGCGGGTCCATGCGGTCCTGCCACGGCAGTGTGCCTTTCCAACCGTTTTCCCCGAGCTCGAAGCTGGCGGTCACGCCGTTGCGGGAAATCTGCATGCGTTTCACCTGCGCCTGGGTGAATCCGGAATAAACATTCTGGCCAACCGGCACCGGTGGCGCCCCGAGCACGGAATTGAAGTTTCCCTCGACCCACTGCCAGCCGGCCAGCCCGCAGACGAGGATCGCGAGCAGCGCAAGAATGACGGTGAATCCGAGGGAGCGCATGGCGGGGTCAGGCACGGCGCGAGGAACAGACACAGGCACCGATCACGATCAGGAAGGCGGGCAGGAAAAACAGGTTCACCCGGTTGATGAAGGAAACCTGGGCATCGAGCAAAGGCATCTTGTAGGTGCCGAGCGAGCGTGGGCCAACGCCGGCCAGCGATTGGCGGTTCATGAGCCAATTCACGGAGGAGGCGAGGAAATCGACGTTTTCCGCGCGCTGTTGGTCGGGGTTGAGGAAATCGGTGTTGGCGATGACGACCATGCGCGAGGTGTCGGCTGCGAATCGGTCGTCGCTGGCGGCCCCGCGGGTGACGGCGGCGGCCAGGAAAAGGGGCGGGGCGATGTCTTCTTTTTCGTCGAAAGCGGTGTCCTTTTCGCCGAACTTCGTCTCGCCCCAGAATGCCGGGGCCGCCTGGATCAGGCCGATCGGGTTGATATGTTTGTTCATCAGGTCCTCCGCGCCTTCGCGGACGTCGAGCGACGAGGTGGCTCCTTCGAAGACGGTTGCTTGGCCGGCGAAGTCCCTGGTGAAATCCACTTTATGCGTGAAAAACGCCCGCGCGACGGTGTCGATGCGTTTGTCGGCGAGGGTGATCACCCGGTCGCGGCGCGGGGTGACGCCGTAGCTGCGGAGAAACGTGCGGAGCTTGGCAGGCGTGTCGCCGGGCTTGAGCAGGACAAGCATCGCGGCGCGCGGAGAGTTCCAGTATTTTTCAAGGACCGCGAGTTCTTCGTCCGTGAAGTCATACTTGGGAGCGACCAACGCCAGGCCTTCCGCATCGGCGGGGATTTCATTGAGGCCGGACAGGTTGATGCCTTGGAGCTCGACGTTTTGAAACTGCAGGGTGTTTTGCAGCGATTTCAGCGGCGAATCCTCGCCCTCGGCGCTCAGGCGGTTTTTGTCGGCGAGATAGAGCATTTTCCGCGTGCGCCCCTCAATTGATTCGACCAGCCGCGCCGTGAGCACGTCCTCGCCCTGGAATCCGGTGATCCGGCGCTGCCCGTCCGACGTTTTGAAAATGGCCAGATCATCGGCGACGATGAGTTTCACATTCGGGTTGAGAATGCGGTTGCCGTCCTTGTCCTCGGTCGAGACCGGGCCGGTATCGGTGCGCGCGTCCATGACGATCAGGTCCTTGGTCAGCGGCAGCCCGTAAGCCGCGGTGATTTCCTGCGTGCGGTCGGAACTGCGGAGCGGATCGACGATCTCCAACTGGATTTTTCCGCCGGAAAGCCTGGAGTATTCCTCGGCCAACGCGCGGACCCGTTCGTAAAACGGCGAGCTGCGGCGGAATGCCATGATCCACTTGATCGGCTCCTTGCGCTCCCGGAGAGCCGGGCTCTTCAAATACGACTTGGTCGACGGTGAAAGCGTATAAGCGGCCTCGCGGCTCAGATCGATGCGGGTGTAATGATGCGACGCAAGATAGTTCAGTGCGATCAGGATCACGGCGAGCAGGACGATCTGGACCACGGAAAGCGTGCCCAGTCCCCAGCGGTTCAGCGGGCGCGCGGTTTTTCCTTTTGGCTCGGGAGAAGGATCGGACATGGGATGAAATTCAACAAATCAGCGGCGCCAGCGGCGGTAATCCACGACTTGATAGGTGAGAAACAGCACGAACAGCGCAAGGCTTAGGAAGTAAACCACCGGCCGCGTGTCGAACAAGCCGCTGGTGAAATAGTGCAGGTGCTGCTGCGAGGAAATGTAATGGAACAACGACGCGCCGGCGAAGTTCTCGCCCCAGATGACCGTCACGAACCCGAGGAAATACTGGATGACCAGCAGCCCGATCGTGAAAATCCCCGCGATGATCTGACTCGACGTCAGCGCGGACGCCAAGCAGCCGATCGCCGTAAACGCCGCGCCCATCAACATCACGATGGCAAAGGCCCCGCCGAGCGCCCCGTGCGTCCAGGCCGCAGGAATATCCGTCGCCCAGACGAACATCTTGAACTGGATGAACCCGGGAATCCACAGGGTCGTGTAAAAAATCATCGCCGCCGCGTATTTTGAAAACACCACCTGCCACGTCTTCACCGGCGCCGTCAGCAGCGTTTCCAAAGTGCCCGAGCGCTCCTCCTCCGCGAACAGCCGCATCGTGATCAGCGGGAAAATAAACAGGAAATAGAACCAGAACAGGGGAGTGTGGAAGGTCACGTAAACCAGGCTGTCGCGCACCGGCGTGTCGCGGAATCCCTTCATCGCCGAGGACAACGAGATCCCCTGCATCAGCGTGACAAAGGCGAGAACCACCCAGCCAAACGGGGTCAGGAAATACCCATTGAGTTCTTTAAGGGTCAGGATGCGGAACAATCTCATGCGGTGGAGCGCTCTTCGTATGCCATTCCCGCCGCATGGCAAAGGGAAAAGGACCACCCATGTCCCCAGCCGTCAATCAGGTTGAAATCCGCACCAGCGAGTGTAGGACAGCAAGTCCATGCTCCGTATCCTCGCGCCGTTACCATGAAATTCCGTCCAGCCACGCATGCCGCTTCCTTACTCTTCGCCCTCGTCGTCTCCGGCTTTGGCGTCGCTCTGGCCGCGCAATCACCTGTCGAATCAACGTTCGCGCCCACGATTGCCAATCCCACGCCAGCGCCAAGTCCCGCACCGGATGGCATGGTGTGGATTCCCGGCGGCGAGTTTTCCATGGGGGTGAATGTCGCCTGCGAAAGCCTGTGCAGCATGAGCGGAGCCACGCAGGATGCCCAACCGATCCACCGCGTCGCCGTGGATCCTTTCTGGATGGATGCCACGGAAGTGACTAACGCCCAGTTCGAGAAATTTGTCGCCGCCTCGGGCTACGTCACCGTCGCCGAACAGAAACCAACGGCAGCCGAGTTTCCCGGTGCGCCACCCGAGGCCTTGGTCGCCGGTTCCATCGTTTTTACCCCGACACCCGGACCGGTGCCGCTCACTCAGTTCAACTGGTGGGGCTATGTTCCCGGAGCATCCTGGCGATACCCGGAAGGCCCGGACGGTGGTCTGAAAATCGACCCGAATGCCCCCGTCGTCCACATCGCCTACGAAGACGCCGCCGCCTACGCGAAATGGGCCGGAAAACGCCTGCCAACCGAAGCGGAATGGGAATTCGCCGCTCGCGGAGGTCTGGCCGGCCAGACATACACTTGGGGCGACGAGTTCAAGCCCGACGGGAAATACCAGGCAAACATCTATCAAGGGAAGTTCCCGGTGAAGGGCGGCGACACCGGCGAGGACGGCTTCAAAGGTATCGCGCCCGTCGCTCAATACCCGCCCAATCCCTACGGACTTCATGATCTGGCCGGAAATGTCTGGGAGTGGTGTAGCGATTGGTATCGCGTGGACACTTATGCCCGCTCAGCCGCGGGCGGCGGCGTCGTTCGCAATCCCAAGGGCCCCGATTCTTCGCTCAATCCCGCCGAACCCGGCACCCCCAAGCGCGTCCAGCGCGGCGGCTCGTTCCTCTGCACCGACCAATATTGCACCCGCTACATGCTCGGCAGCCGCGGCAAGGGCGAAGTGCGTTCATCCAGCAACCATGTCGGCTTCCGCTGCGTGAAATCCGTGCCTTGAGGATACCACCCCCGGGACCGCGAGTCTCTGAACTCGCCTGCGAAAGGATGGTCAAAGGGAAAGCGGCTGAGCCCCGGCACTTTGGCATTCCTTTCTCCGCGTGTTCAGAGACGCGCGGTCCGGTTCATCCCACCCGCACAAACCTCACCACCCGCACATCCGCCGAATTCGGCCCGGTCATCGCCTCGAACGCGCCGGGCTCCACCACCGGCTTGAAATCCCGCCCCGGGAAACTCAAATCCGCGTCCGTGATCCCGAAGCTAACGACTATCGATTCCCCTGCGGCCAGCGTCACCCGTTGATAGCCACGCAGCTCCTTGATAGGCCGGCTGACCGACGCCACCAGATCCCGCAGATAGAGCTGGATCGTCTCCGTCACCGGATGCGCACTCAGATTCGTGACCTCGGTGGAAATGGTCACAGTGCCACCCGGTTTCATTTCCCCCGAATCCACGGTCGGCGTGCCAAAGCGGAGTTTCCCGTAAGTCAGCCCGTGACCGAACGGATAGAGCGCGTCATTCCGCTCATCGAGGTATTTGGAAGTATACTGGACCGCGGCATCGAACGGCCTCCCCGTCGGTTTTTCCCGATAGGTCATCGGCAGTTGCCCGACGCTGCGGGGGAATCCCATCGTCAGCTTGCCGACCGGCGCGGCGTCGCCGAAGAGGATATCCGCCAGCGCCCGGCCACCCTCCGTTCCCAGCGCCCAGGCGTGGAGGATCGCGGGAAATTTCCGGTCCTCCCAGCTCAGGTCCAGCGGCCGTCCGCTCATCGTCACCAGCACGCAGGGCTTGCCGGTTTTGAGAATCGCCTTGGCCAGATTCCGCTGGCATTTCGGTAGCCGGATGTCCGTGCGGCTCGCCGCCTCGCCGCTCATCTGCCAGCTCTCGCCGAGCACCAGAATGACGACGTCCGCAGCCTCGGCTGCCTTGATCGCTTTTGCCAACCGCTTCTTGCGACCCCGGCCGATCTCGCAGCTCTGCGCAAAAACCACCTTCGCCAGATCACCCACCGCCTCGAGGATCCCATCGAGCGGCGACGCTGCCACCGCTTCATCACCCGCCGCGATCCAGCAGCCCAGCAAGTCCCTCCGGCTGTTGGCAAGCGGGCCGATCACTGCGATTTTACCCTGTTTCTCCAGCGGCAGGAGTTGCGAATGGTTTTTCAAAAGCACTACCGACTCCCGCGCCGCTTCACGCGCCAGTTGCCGGTGGTCCTCGCTCAAGTGAACCACAGCTGCTAGTTCTTCGTCGCAGCGGGCGAAGGCATTCTCGAAAAGCCCCAGATCCCACTTCGTCTCCAGCACCCGCATCACTGCGGCGTCGAGTTGCTCCTCCCGCACGTCGCCGGATTTCACCAAGTCCGGCAGTTCGCGTTGGAATGCCTCCGACACCATGTCCATGTCCACCCCGGCGTCGAGCGACTGCTTCGCTGCGTCCGCATCGGTCGCCGCCGTGCCGTGGTTTTTCATTTCCGTCACCGCCGTGTAGTCCGTTACGATCCAGCCTTGAAATTTCCATTGCTCGCGCAGCAAACCCGTTAGCAGCCCGCGGTTGCCGCTCGCCGGGATGCCGTCGATCTCGTTGAAGGCGGTCATCACCGTGCGCGCCCCGGCATCGATGGCTGCCCGATAGGGTGGTAAATACGTTTCCACCATCGCCCGGCGGCTCATGTCCACCGTGTTGTAATCACGACCGCCCAGCGGCGCGCCGTAGAGCGCGAAGTGTTTCACGCAGGCCAGCACCGGCAGATCATTTTCCTGATAGCCTCGCACCATCGCCGCCGCGATCTTCGCGCCTAACCACGGGTCCTCGCCCGCGCCCTCCGCCACCCGGCCCCAGCGCGCGTCCTGGGAGATGTCCACCATCGGCGAGAAAACCCAGTGCAGCCCGTCCGCCGCCGCCTCCGCCGCGGCCATCCGCGCACAGCGCTCCATCAGCTCCAGGTTCCACGAACAAGATAGACCTAGCGGGATCGGGAAAATCGTCCGGTGGCCGTGAATCACGTCATAGCCGAAAATCAGTGGAATCTGCAGCCGGCTTGCCATCGCCGACTCCTGCAAGGCCCGCGTCGCGGCGGGGGTGTAAACATTGAGCACCGCGCCGCAGAGCCCGGCGCGGATCTTCTCTCCCAGATCCTCCGAGTGTTTCATGCCGGTCGCATCCATCGCTCCGGTTAGGAGATTGAGTTGTCCGGCTTTTTCCTCGACCGACATGCGGCCCAGCAGTTCGTGGAGGAATGTTTCCTTGCTCATGCACGCCATCACGTTCCGGGAATGCCCTCGATTTCAAGGCTTATCCCGATGCCCGGCGGGACAAGTGAAATTCCGGAAAAGGCTTGCCATCACCCGGGAACCCGCTAAAGCCTGCGCCGCACGCCGCTTCCGGCGCGCGGGGAGTCGATTGAATGGCTCCACCCTTTTCCGGTCTTCCTCGATGAGAGATTGTTTGAGGTTACTCCAACCGCTCATCGACACCGCCTGCCGCCCATCCGGGATGAGGCAGGCACCCCTACCAACATGACCCCGAATGAATTCGAGGCGTTGCCACTGGCTGCGCCCCTCCAACGTGTTTTGCGCGAGCTGAACTACACCGTGCCATCGCCTGTCCAGGCCCAAGCCATCCCGCTTCTGCTCGAAGGCCGCGACCTGCTCGGTTGTGCCCAGACCGGCACCGGCAAAACCGCCAGTTTCGCCCTGCCCATCCTGCATGCGATCCATGAGCGGCCGAAGCAGATCAAGCCGCGCCAATGCCGCACGCTGGTGCTGGCACCGACCCGCGAGCTCGCCGGCCAGGTCGGCAAGAGCTTCACCACTTACGGTGCCCACATCCGCTTCAAGCAAACGCTGATTTACGGCGGTGTCGGCCAGAATCCCCAGGTCTCCGCGATGCGCGGCGGCGTGGACGTACTGGTGGCGACTCCGGGCCGGCTGATCGACCTCATCGAACAACGCGCCGTGGATCTCTCCGGTGTCGAGTTTTTCGTCCTGGACGAAGTGGACCGGATGCTCGACATGGGCTTCGCCCGCGATGTGAAAAAAATCGTCGCCCTGCTTCCCGCGAACCGCCAGTCGTTGTTCTTCTCCGCGACTCTCGCTCAGAACATCGTCGAGCTCGCACAAACGATCCTGCGCAATCCCGCCCGCGTCAGCATCGATCCCGGCTCCACCACCGCCGAGCGCATCGAGCATCAGGTCTGTTTCGTGGACCGGGAGAGCAAGCGCCCGCTGTTGGAGCAACTCCTCCGCGGCCAGGCTGCTGCCACTTCCGGCAAGCTCACCATCGTCTTCAGCCGTACCAAGCACGGGGCTAACAAACTTGCGAAAAGCCTCTGTGAAGCCGGTTTCGCGGCCGACGCCATCCACGGCAACAAGTCCCAGGCCCAACGCGAGAAAGCGCTCGAAAAATTCAAAAAAGGCCTCACTCCCGTGCTCGTCGCCACCGACGTCGCGGCCCGCGGCGTGGACGTGAAAGACGTGGGCCTCGTCGTCAATTTCGATCTTCCTAACGAACCGGAAGCTTACGTCCACCGCATCGGCCGCACCGGTCGTGCCGGAGCGGAAGGCCGCGCCGTTTCGTTCTGCGCGGAAGACGAACGCGAGTTCCTCCGGGAAATCGAAAAAGTCATCAAAATGGCCGTTCCCCGCTGGGATGACCACCAGTGGCACGACGAAGGTCTCGCCGACCGCCATCTCCGCATGCGAACCGGCGGCGGCATGGTCCAAGGCGGCGGCAACCGCGGTCGCCAAGGCGGCGGCGGTGGCAACCGTGGTGGCGGT
>JBGSTM010000154.1:0-18284 GCA_041736495.1 Akkermansiaceae bacterium | reverse complement strand
CGCGGGCGAGTTCTTCATCGAGGCCTTCGCGGAGAGCTTCACGGTAGGTGAGAATGCGTGACATGGAAAATTTTCGGAATTGGATTGCGGAAGGTGGAGGGAGTGACCGGATCAGTCGTTGAAGAAATGGTGGCCGATTTTGGACGCCGGGGTGTTGTTGTCGGTCTCCCAATACACATCCGTGCTGATGTCCGCGATTGTCGGGGCGGGGGACTCATCGGCAAATTTCGCGGAAGCAGCGGCTTCGGATTTTGCCGCGTCGTTGATCGATTTGACGAGGTCGTCGGTCAGAACTCCTTCGGTGAGCAGCTTGCGCTCGAACACCATGATCGGGTCGTGATTGGTTTTGTAATTCTCGATTTCCTCCGGGGTGCGGTATTTCTTGTGGTTCGCGTCCGCCACGCTGTGGCCGTAGTAGCGGTAGGTGTCGATTTCAAGAACGGTCGGTTTGTGCTCTTTGCGGGCCCGTTCCATGGCGATGTGTGATTTGGCGCGGACTTCGTAAAGGTCCGAGCCGTTCACCACGTCCCACTCGATGGCATAGGCTTCGGCGCGTTGGGCGAGGCAGCCGTTGAAGGCGGACGAACGTTCCTGGGAGGTGCCCATCGAGTAGCCGTTGTTTTCGATCACATACACGACCGGGATTCCGAAGAGGGAGGCGATGTTGAGGGACTCGTGGAAAGCGCCCTGGTTCACTGCGCCGTCACCGAGATAGCACAGGCAGCAACCTTCGCGGCCGAGATATTTCAGTCCGTAGGCGAGTCCGAGGCCGAGCGGAGTCTGACCGGCGACGATTCCGTGGCCGCCCCAGAAATTTTTGTCCGGCGCGAAGAAGTGCATGGAGCCGCCCTTGCCTTTCGAGCAACCGGTTTGTTTGCCATACATTTCCGCCATTCACTCGTTCATGCCCATGCCGACGGCGAGGGCGTGACCGTGGTCGCGATAGGCGGTGATGAAATGATCGTGCTCGCCGCCAAGCGAGATGGTCCCGACTGCGACTGATTCCTGACCGATGTAGAGGTGCAGGAAACCGGCCATTTTACCGCCGTTGTAGTATTTCAGCGCAGCCTGTTCGAACCTGCGGATCCGAACCATTTGGGTGTAGAGCTCGATCTTCCGCTGCGGCGTCAGCGATTGATTGATGGGAGAGTTGGCGAAATCAAGTTGGCTGGAGCTGGCGCTGGTCATGGGGCGGGGTCGGAGAGGGAACTGGAAAACGAGCGGGAGGTCTTATCGGGACTTGGCGAGGATGGGCTGGGGAAACGAAACCGAAGGTCTTGGCAGGCGGAGTTGCGCGAGGGCAAAGATGCCGGTGAAGAGCACGTTGGCGGCGGTCAGATTCCGCAGGAAGACCCACGAAGGAAGCGGGCTGCCGACCGGTCCGGTCCAGACGGATTGCACGAGTCCTTCGAAATTTTTCGCATAGAGCGGATCGGTGATCCACGCCCCGCCGCAGGTGATGAGGTGGAACAGGACGGCGGAAGCGGCGGAACCGAGCAGCAGGGTGGGGAGGCCGCGGTGGGCGAGCGCCTTGCCCACGAAGAAGATCATCAGCAGGGCAATGCTGGTCGTCACGAAATCCATGGGGTTTGCGGTGTGGCCGACGCCCAGTGGAAAGGTCACCGCCCAGACGCCGAGAGGGATTGCGAGTCCGCGCCAACCGGGGGCGAGAAGGGCTCCGCAAAAAAACAATGCTGCCAGTGGTTGGAAGTTTGGCAGGGTCTCCGGGAATGCACTGCCGAGCATGCGGAAGGCGATGAGAAGTCCTACAACCAATACAAGCGGGAGATAGCGTTTCATGACAGCGCGAGGATTGTGGATTTTTACTAGCGCGGCTAGAGCAAAATCCGTGCGGACAAAAGGTTTTTTGTTCCTGAGTCGGCCAGGAGTTTATAGTTTCCAGGAATGGATTGGGATTCTTTGGTGGAAGCTGCCTGGCGGGCTCGTGAAATGGCATACGCCCCTTACTCGAATTTTCATGTCGGCGCCGCCCTGCTCGCGGCCGATGGCAGGGTCTTCATTGGCTGCAACGTGGAAAACATTTCCTATGGCCTCACCAACTGTGCCGAGCGCGTGGCCATCGGCGCGGCAATCGCGGCGGGTGTCCGGGAGTTCCTCGCCGTCGCGGTGGTGGCGGATACCGGGGTTCCAATTTCGCCCTGCGGTGCCTGCCGTCAGGTGTTGGCAGAGTTTGGCGTGCCGCGGGTGATGCTGGCGAACCGGACTGGACGTGAGGAGTACCGGTTGGAGGAACTCCTGCCGCGGGCGTCCGTCGGAATTTTGGATCGGGCCGAATGAGAAGTGTTCCACGTGGAACACGTTTTCCGAGCTTGAGCCTACGCCGTGAAGCGCCTAGGTTGCGCGCCCCGCGATGTTCCGTTTTCCGAAGACTTATGATGTGATTGTGATCGGTGCTGGCCATGCCGGTGTCGAGGCCGCCATGGCTGCCGCCCGGCTCGGTGCGCAAGTCGCCGTGCTCACTCAGAACCTGGACACCATCGGCCAAATGTCGTGCAACCCGGCGATCGGCGGACTTGCCAAAGGCCACATGGTGCGCGAAATCGACGCGCTAGGCGGCATCATGGGCCTCAATACCGACGCCACCGGCATCCAGTGGCGCATGCTCAATGCCTCGAAAGGCCCGTCCGTCCGAGCTCCTCGTGCCCAGTGCGACAAGAAGGCCTACCAGTTCCGCCTGAAGCGTGAACTCGAAGCCATGCCCGGCATCGAGATCCACCAGGGAAATGTCGCCGAACTGCTCGTGGAAAATGACCACGTCACCGGCATCGCCACCTCGCTCGGCATGGAGATCACTGGAAAATCCGTCATTCTTAGTGCCGGCACCTTCATGGGTGGCTTGATGCACGTCGGCCTGCGCAACGAAAAAGGCGGCCGGATGGGGGATGCCACCTCCCACGTCTCCGAATCCCTCAAACGCCTCGGCTTCGAGGTGGAGCGCTTCAAAACTGGCACCCCCTGCCGCCTCAACGCCCGGTCCATTGATTTCTCAAAGTGCGAGCGCCAGGACGGCGACACCCCGGTCCCCAAGTTCAGCTTCATGGCCGACACCCTTCAAAAGGGTGAAAACGACCTCTTCACCCTGAATCCGTGGGGCGACCCGAAGTTCCACGTGGAACAAATGCCGTGCTGGATCACCTACACGAACCCCCGGACCCACGAGATCATTGCCGGGAATCTCCATCAGTCGCCGATGTATTGCGGCGTGATCGAAGGTGTCGGTCCGCGCTACTGCCCGTCGATCGAGGACAAGGTAGTCCGCTTCGCCGAAAAGGACCGCCACCAGATCTTCCTCGAACCCGAAGGCCGCCACACGCTGGAATACTACGTGAATGGAGTTTCCACCTCCTTGCCCTATGACGTGCAGCTCGAATTCCTCCGCTCCATCGTCGGCCTCGAAAAATGCGAGATCCTGCGCCCGGGTTATGCCGTAGAGTATGACTACTGCCCGCCCACCCAGCTTCGGCCGACTTTGGAGACGAAAAAAGTCGAGGGCCTCTACTTCGCCGGCCAGATCAACGGCACTTCCGGTTACGAGGAAGCGGCAGGGCAGGGGCTCATCGCCGGAGCGAACGCCGCCCTGAAAGCCCTCGGCCAGCCCGAATTCATCCTCGGCCGTGACGAAGCCTACCTCGGCGTCATGATCGACGACCTCGTCACCCGCGGCTGCACCGAGCCATACCGCATGTTCACCAGCCGGGCCGAATACCGGCTCCTGCTCCGCCAGGACAACGCCGACCTCCGCCTTACCCCGAAGGCCGCCGCCATCGGCCTCGCGAGCGGCGAACGTTTCCGCCGGGTGGAGGAAAAACTCGCCGCCCTCTCGCAGGCCGACCCCTTTGTCCGCCAAACCGCGCACGAGGGCGTCAAACTCGATCAATGGTTCCGTCGCACCGAGAGCTCTTGGGAAAATTTGCCCTTGCATCTTCTCGAGATGTTCCACGTGGAACTCTGGCCGCTCATCGAAACGAATTTCAAATACGAAGGCCACCTCGGCCGTCAGCAGGCGCAGATTGACCGCATGTCCCGCCAGGAAGGCAAGCGCCTGCCCGCCGACCTCGATTACACCACCATCCGCGGGCTCAAGAAGGAAGCCCAACTCCGTTTCACCGAGATCCGCCCCGCCACCCTTGGCCAAGCCGGCCGCATCCCCGGCATCACTCCGGCGGACATCGCCATGCTGGTGATCTGGGTGGAAAAGCTGGAACGTGAGCAGGCTGCGGTGATCGAATCTTCGCCCACCTAGCCGATCAGGCGGGCGGGAAATCCGTCACGATCACTCCGCGACAATCCGAGCAGGAATCCACCTCCGCCCGGTAAAGCGCATGACAGCGGGGGCAAAACCGGGTCGCCTCCCGATCGCCGGCACGGTCCGGCGGTTGATCAAAATCCTCCGGCATTTTTCCGCAATGGGAAAGTGCCCGGCCTAAGAGTGGCTTTAGGGCGGCTTGGAATGCAGCGTCCTCCGCCTGACCCGGCGTCGGATACAGCATGCCACGTATAAAGCGAGCCAACAACGGATTCCCAAAATCCCGCCCCGAAAGGATCAAACCCACCGGATGTATGGTCCCCATCGCATGGACCGAGGCGATTTCCAAAGCCCGCATCGCGTGAAAAGGGACCAGTAATGAAAGCAGTGCATCCATCCTCAGCGCCGACCGGGCACCGGGATACACCCGCTTGCCCAGCCACCACAGCTGCGCCGCCGTCCATGCCATCACGCACCACAACCACCCGGCGAGGATCAGCATCTCCAGCGTCCCCATGAAAACGTAAACCACGGGCAAACCGATGAAAAACCCCGCGGCCAGAACCGGTCCCGTGATACGCAACTGACTGGATACCAATTTCCAACGTCGCCATTCCCGGCCCGCCCTGGCGGGCGAGAGCGCCATCCGCCACGCCTGCCGGACCGCCTCGTGTGAAGTCGCTCCACGTCGTTTCGCCCGTTGCAGAACTTCAATGCACCGCGGCGAGGAAATCCTCACCCGACGGGTGCCCGCGACCAGTTGATGGGATTCCTCCCGCAAATCACTCCATTCCGAGGCCGCTACCCGCCCATACACACCGGGAGCGGTTTCCAGCAAAAATTCCCCACCATCATCCGCCATCAGCGGTGGCACCTGGCACGGAGCCAATCCCACGTCCGGTGGAAACGGCAGCATCGCAACCACCCCCGTTTCCCGCGTCGCAAAAAGACCGCGGGGGTCGAGGACTTTCCAGCGTTTCCCCGACCAACCGCGTCTCAGGGCCACTCCACGCAGGGGAAGCCACAAAGTGGATTCCCAGAGATACAAGGCGATCGCAACGCAGACAAACTCGGTAAACGCCGACATCGGATGGCCCGCGTTACAGCGTCTCTTTCGACCTGCCGACAAAAATCCGTTTAAGAAACGCACCGATCGCCAGCAGCCCGATCAGGATTGGCTTCCACAGCTTCGCCAGCAATCCGGACTTCGCCGCGACCAACAGCCCGCCGCCCACGATCAATCCCGTCAGCCCGTATTCCGCGATCTTGTCGCCCTTGGAAAACGCCGCATACGACTCCTCCTTCTTGAAGGAGTAGCCCGTCAGCAGTTTCTGGTATTCCGGAATGATGGTGGGCATTTCCGCTTCATCGCACACCAGCACCACGTCCATCACGCCACGGCGGCCGAGCAGCTTGGTCTCGTAGTTGACCATGTTGCCGCCGTCCCCGGAGCGCAGCCGGATCGCCCATTCCAGGTTGTTGGTCTGCGGATTGTAAAACGGCGGCGTCTGCCAGCCCAGGACCGTGAGCGTCGGCATGCCGCGTTTCTCAAGCTCCTTGTTGGCGGCCTCCTGGCCGTCCTTGAGCTGTTGGAGAATCGCGTCCGCATCGAGTTTGTCCTTCTCGTCGTCCTTCACGTAACCCACCTCGTCGAACTCGAAAACCGCGAACCACTTCATGTCGAGCGGGGCAATGTAGCCCAGCTCCTCGCCGCTGGTGAGATTGCCGTAGGCCTCCATCAGCTTTACCGTGCCGTCGCCCGCGGTGAACCGATAACCGCTAGGAACGTCGATCTGCGCGATGTTTCCCAGCGTGCCCGTCCCCTCGGTCTTCCAATCGATGCTCTTCAGCAGCTTGATGAATTCATTCTCAGGCTCTTGTCCCGCCGGAGGTTCCGCAGGCTTCTCCTCAGCGAGTTGGGAGGCGACCTGCGAGGCCGACTGAGCATACACGGGCGCAGTGACCGCGAAGACAAGCGACGCGACGCAAGATAGCAGACGGAGGTGGGATTGCATGGGTATGGATGGTTTGTTAGGCACTTTGAAGCAACTCCATCCCTAACCACCGGATGGTAGTTTGGCAAGAATTAAGGAAAACCCGAACGTTGAAAACATCGAGGAAGTGACACACTTCCATGATGGACTCGCCCCCTGGCTTGCTGTTGGATGATTTCCAGCCCGTGTTGACCACCGACCAGATCACCGCACTCGCCCCGGATGCCTCCTCACTCAAGGCTGGCCGCGATCTCGGCACTCCGCGGAAATGGCAGAGCATGGGTGGCGATCCTGAGATTCTCTGGGGACTGGCTATGGGCTCCGGCAAGGATCCCTATCAGACCCGCGTCTCGCTCGGGGACCTCGCCAGCAAATGCTCCTGCCCGAGCCGCAAGTTTCCCTGCAAACACGCCATCGGCCTGATGTTCATGGCCGCCACCACGCCCGCCGCACTAACGGAAACGGAACGCCCGCCGTGGGTCAGCGAGTGGCTGGAAAGCCGGGCCGCACGCGATCAGAAAGCGGCCGTCCGGGCGGAGGAAAAAACGAGCAAGCCGGTGGATGAAAAAGCCGCTGCCAAGCGACGCGTCCAGCGCGAAGGGCGCGTCAACGAAGGCGTCGCCCTGCTCCAACAAACTCTTCTCGACCTCACACGCGAGGGTCTCGCATCCGGTGCCGCCCGCGATGGAACCGCCTGGGAAAATCTCGCCAAACGCATGATCGATGCCCAGGCACCAGGACTTGCCGGAGCCCTCCGCCACATCGCTGATAGAATCCTGCGGGATCCTCAGGTGGATTCGGAACTGCCCTTCGAACTCGGGCGGCTTCATCTTCTGCTTCAGCAGGTCACTTCCACTGACCCGCAGGACGAATCCACCCGTGCGGAGTTGCTGGCTCAGATCGGTGGCCGACTCTCGGATCCGAACAATTTTGAATCCATTGATGACCAGTGGTTTGTGGCTTCTCGCCAGGTTGAAGAACGCGACCGTTTGATCACAAGTTGCACTTGGATGCTTGGGAGAAATTCCCATCGCTGGGCCAAAGTCCTGCGGTTCGCCCCGGTCCCGCAAACCATCGCCGAGCCTTGGCCGCTGGGATCAACCGTCCGAGCCTCACTCAAATTCCAGCCCGGTCTCTATCCGATGCGGGCGACGGGAGAGGGGATTCCGGACTGGTTGCCGATTCCCGAACCACAGGAGCAGGATTTCGAGAATCTACTGGAACGCTTCGCTTCCGCTCTCGCCACGAATCCATTTCTCCGCGAGTTACCTTTTTTCATGCCGCTTCGACCCGGAGAACTTTCGAAATCGCTGGGCGATACCACGGGAGCAAGTCTGCCGTGGATCACCAACGCCGACCAAGCCCTGCGCGTGGAATGCATCTGCGGCGGAGTCCTCACCTCGATGTGCGGAGAGTGGGATGGCCGTCATTTGCGCCTGCTTTCCATCCGTGACGGTGACGCCTGGATTCCTCTAACTTCCTAGCAGCCATGACGACTGATCCGCTCATCGCAGCAGCATTGTTAGGCACCGCCCGCGTGCCGGTGCTGCCGCCGGCGCCAGATCCGATGATGGAGGAAATCTGGCAGACCATCCCTACGGAGAATGCGGCCGCCGCCGTTCTTCAGGCTCTCGCGCTTACCCGAGCCCTGCACCGCGCCGGGATGAAATCGGGAATCGCAGCGGATTCCGTCTCACCCTGCCCGCCCGAATCGAGTGAATTCCTGCCAGCAGCAGCGGTCGACGCACTGTTGAGATTGTTGAAAGGGGAATTTCCCGAAGTTCTTCCCGAAGCCTTGCGCCTCGCCCTCGGTTCCGACCGCGTCGTGCCTGCCAGGGTTCTTCCCGAGCTGCTTGATACCGCCACCCGAAATCATCACCTGCGCGCCGTCGTCCCCGCACTCGCCGGTGAGAGGGGAAATTGGATCGCGCGCCGCCATCAGAAATATTCGTGGCTGCTCGAAGGCTCAACGGTGGGCGACGATGCCTGGGACAGTGGCCCTCCCGCCCTCCGCATCGCATGGCTCCGCCAAACGCGAGCCACCGATCCATCCCGCGCTGCGGCCGCGATCAACGCCCAATGGTCCGGCGAAGACGCGTCCATGCGCGAGTCCATCCTCCGCGTCGTAGCGGAAAGCCCACAGCCGTGCGATGAAGAGTGGCTGGAAACGCTGGCCCTAAAAGATCGCCGCCAGGACACCCGCGAACTTGCCGCAGCCTCCCTATCAAGTTTGGCGAACTCCGGTTTTCGCCGCCGGGCCGTTGCCCGGGTCCGCGAGAGGGTGAAAATCGAGCGCCGTCTGCTCAAGCGCGTCATCACCATCATGCCGCCGGACGCCTTCGAACCCGCCTGGGAGGCGGACGGCATCAAGGAAAAGCCGCCGCAAGGCACCGGCGAAAAAGCCTGGTGGCTGCGGCAGATCATCTCTTTTGTTCCGCTCACGGATTGGCCTGAAATTCTTGGCGTCGGGGAAGACGACTTTTTCTCAATCACCCGCGATCCGGACTGGCAGGAGCCGCTGCTGCTAGGCTGGATTGATTCCGCCCGCCGCATCCCCGGTCTGGCAATGGCAGCCCGATTTCTAACGTTCATCGCAAAGCTCGATCCATGGCCACCGTCCGCTGCCGCGAAAACCATCGTGATGACGGCTTTGTTGGACTCGCTGCGGACCACCGGTCGCTTCGACGTGCTCGATGGCATCGCCCGCGACCTGCCTCCCCACCTTGCGCTCGATCTGCTCGCCCGCTGTGGCGAAGCGCCGCCGGCAGGAAAGGGAAAGCAGATTCTGGCCGTGCTCGATGCGGCATTGCTCTGCGCACCCACCGGGTTCAGCCGCCAGCAAGCGCGCGCCCTGGCCGTCTGCATCCCGCACGACGGTATCCAGTCGCGCCTCGAAGCGCTCGCCAAACTATCAGAACTCTCCGCCGCCGCCGAGGAATTCGCCACCACTCTCGAATTCCGCCGTTCGTTGACCTCCCATTTCAAACTCCCATGAACCCGACCGTCCTCCGCCAACACGCCGAAGCCGCCCACGCCGCGGAACTCACGGCCCTCGCCTCCCAAGATGACCGCCCGCGCCCGCCGCGCTGGAAACTCTCGCCCTGGGCGGTGACGGACTACCTGCTAGGCACCACCTTGCCGGACGGCACGGTGATTTCCCCCAAGTACGTCGGAAACCGTAGAATCATCGAGATCTCCGTCGCCACGCTCGCAACCGAACGCGCCCTCCTTCTGCTAGGCGTGCCCGGCACCGCCAAGAGCTGGGTCTCCGAGCACCTGGCCGCTGCCATTTCCGGCGATTCGACACTGCTCATCCAAGGTACCGCCGGCACCAGCGAGGAATCTCTGCGCTACAACTGGAACTACGCCCTCCTGCTCGCCCAAGGCCCGAGCGAAGCCGCGCTCGTCCCCGGGCCGATGTTCCGCGCGATGAAGGAAGGCATGCTTTGCCGCGTCGAGGAACTCACCCGCATCCCGTCCGACGTGCAGGACACGCTCATCACGATGCTATCGGAAAAAGTCCTGCCCATTCCCGAACTCACCACCGAGATCCAGGCGACCGAAGGCTTCAACGTCATCGCCACTGCCAACAGCCGCGACCGCGGCGTCAACGAACTCTCCAGCGCCCTCCAGCGCCGCTTCAACACCGTCGTCCTGCCGCTTCCATCGTCCCTGGATGACGAGGTGGAAATCGTCCGCTCCCGCGTTTCCTCCATGTCCAAGGCGCTCGCCCTTCCCGCCGAGCCCCCGGCGCTCGACGAAATTCGCCGCGTCGTCACGATCTTCCGCGAACTCCGCTCCGGAGCCACCGAGGACGGCAAGGCCAAGGTCAAATCCCCGTCCGGCACCCTATCAACCGCCGAAGCCATCTCCGTTATGACCAACGGCCTCTCCCTCGCAGGTCACTTCGGCAACGGCAAACTCACCGCCCACGACCTTGCCTCCGGCATGGTCGGTGCCATTGTGAAAGATCCGTCGCAGGATCCGATAGTCTTCAAGGAATACCTCGAAACCGTCGTCAAGGAACGCGACGGCTGGAAGGATCTCTATCGGGCGTGCAGGGATCAAATCTGAAACACCACACACACCTACATGGAAGCAGCTCTCCAGACCCTCTCGGAAAAAGGACTCTCGCCCGTCATCCTAGCAGCGATGGAGGAATACTTTTCCACCGGCGACCGCACAATTCCCTTATCCATCCCTACCTATCAGGCCACATGGAAGGATTCGGGCATCAGCCAAGCGATCATCGACGACCTCGCATGGGATGAAACCACGCGAACGATCTTCCGATTCCTCATTCTGCTGTCTTCCGCAGCTTCAGATTATAAGGACGAGCGGCATCACCTTCTTGCCAAAACCCTTGCATACATGCATAGCGATCGGGAGAGATCCGTTTCTTCAGCCTGCTCTTGGTTGGCCGAGGAAATTGGCGAAACCCACCAGGCCTTGGTGTCATTCCTGGTATTCTACATTTACATCTGCTTGAAAAAGGCGGATTGGACCGTGGATGAGCCTGACAACGCGGAGTATCCATTCGCCTCCCAAGCTTCCAATCTCGTTTATGTGAATCTTGACACAGATTTCGCGCAAATCCCGGAATTGCTGGCATCCCAGCCAGGCATCTTTCCCATGGTTACCGTTCATCGGCCGGAAATCACCAGGGCATGGTGCGATGCGTCCGCTTCCAGTCCACACAATGGCCACATTGCCACGTGGAAACAGATCACCCTTGCGTCTAGAGACTACGATTCCGCCTGCCTCGTCGCGGTTCAATCCTTGCGTGAAACCGACCCACTCTCAGCGTTTCACCTTTTGCGAAACCTGAACAATGCTAGCGATGGCACCCATGCGGCACTTCTCATGGAATTCGCCAAACTCCCGGAAGCCGCGCTTCATCCAGATGCTCTTTCGATACTGATGGATCTTTCGCCGATGGAAATTATTCCCATCCTAACCAGAAGCTACCCAGCTTATCGCGATTACCATTGGAATTTCAAAAACCACCCGGCTCCTTACCTCGAAGCGGACCGGATTATGTTCAATCACTGGGAGGATGGCGGCAGGGGTCTTTTTTCCTCCCTCATCGAAAGCACCTATCCTCTTTCGTTGAACGATTTGTTGAAAAAGCGCCTACCCAAACTTGAGGAGAAACACTTCCCTGCATTGCACTCGGGGTTCCACAAACACATTTACGAGACCTCTGGCAGGGACAAAACCGATGTGTTGCAACTCGCTCTCGACACTTACCCGCAGGCCTTTGCCGCTGACTTTGAGAAGCTCCTTGTTGCTAAGTCGAAACCCTTGCGCCTGATCGCCGCCAAAGGCCTGGCAGCAACTACTGGAAAACTTTTCGTCGAAAAGGCGGCAATTCTCCTCTGCTCATCGAAGCCAGACCAGCGAGTCTCGGCAGCTCTGTTTTTTGAATTCCTTGCCGATACCTCCCATGTATCGCTCCTTCGGGCCACATTGGAAAAGGAAGAAACGGATGAAGTCCGCAACGCCATCCACAACGCGCTGAAAGCATGCTCCATTGGAGCACCCCTTGAAGATATTCCATCACTCGATCAACTTGAATCAAAAGCCTCGAAGTTCGATTTGGAAAAAGTTGTAGCGCTGTTTTCATGGCTTTCGGTCCAACAACTGCCTCCTTTATCAACAAGCGACGACTCGGCACTTTCACCAAACCTCTTGGCATTTCTCATTTCGCGTCAATCGAAGCATAAAACAATCTCCGCCGCGCCGGATGTCATCCCTCTACTCGCATTGATCGACCGTGGCAATTCGTCACCGTTCGCGGCGGCATTGGTCGAGCAGTTCCTGAATTCGAACCAAGCCGCCGCCGACCGCTGGGCACTAGCTCTCGGTGGCTTGTTGGGCGACTCACGCATCATCACACTTCTGCTGCCACGCATCAACGACTGGTGTGAGAACTCACGTCACAAACTTGCGGAATATGCCGCGCAGGCAATCTCTCTGGTTCCCGGCAATGAGCCGCTGATGGTGCTGGACACTCTCGCCAACCGCTACCGGAGCAAGTTCAAGAACGTGGGCAAGGCGTGTGCCGAAGCCTTCAAAGCGGCCGCGACGGTGCGCGGAATCACGACGGACGAGTTGGGAGATCTGGTCGTGCCGGATTTCGGCTTCGATTCCGAAGGCATCCGGCGTTTAGAATGGAATGGCGGCGGTGCGAGTGCGGAACTGGGAGCGGACTTCAAGCTCACCTGGTTTGATCCGGAAACCGACAAGGCCTGGAAAGCGTTGCCAGCCAGCGCACCCGAGGAGATCAAGACCGAGGTGAAAACGCTGACCAAACTTCTGCGAGAGGCGGTGAAAGGCCAGACCGCACGTTTGGAGATGACACTCGTCCGCCAACGCCGCTGGCCGGTCGCCCGTTGGCGCGAGCTGTTTGAGAACCATCCATTGCTGCGTTCCTTCGCGAGCAATCTCGTGTGGGGTGTCTATGACGGCGGCGGAATCTTGCTGCGCACTTTCCGCCGCTATCCGAACGGCTTGCTGGCCGATGCAGCCGGCGCGTTGGAAGAGCTTCCGGAATCCGACACGATGATCGGCATGGTGCATCCGCTGGAACTGGACGCGGCTTCGCTTGAGGCATGGCGGGCGCACTTAGGACGATTCAAAGTGAAAGCGCCGTTTCCGCAGATCGACCGGCCGGTGGAATTGCTTAATCCGCTGCATGGCAATCGCCGCTCAATCACGCTGACGGATAAAAAGTCTGCCAGCGCCGGAACCTTCCGCTCCCGAGCTGAAAAGCGGGGCTGGAATCGTGGCTCCGTTATCGATGCGGGCGGGATTTCGAGCTATTACAAAATCTATCCGGGTGCCGGTGTGGAGGTGATCCTGCCGACGGACAATTTCTGGGTCGGCTTCGATCCGATGGACACTATCGAACTCGGCGCGGCCTATTTCGTGAAAGCCGAGTCGGTCGAGCGCGGCAGTTATGTTTACAACGAACCGGGACCGGATGACCCGCGCGTGCTGCGATTCGATCAGGTCCCTCCTGTTGTGTTTTCGGAAACCCTCTCGGATTTGAAAGTGATCATCGCCACGAAAGAATGACCACGCTCTTCGGCATCCGTCATCATGGCCCGGGCTGCGCGCGCAGTTTGCTGGGGGCGCTGGACGCGCTTGCGCCGGACGTGCTTTTGATCGAAATGCCGCAGGAAGCGGAAGGGTTGTTAGTCCATGCCGCACATGAGGCGATGAAACCGCCGGTGGCCTTGCTGATCCATCGCACGGACTCGCCGGACAAGGCATCGTTCTATCCATTCGCCGAGTATTCGCCGGAATGGCAGGCGATTCGTTGGGCGTTGGCGCATCAGGTTCCGATCCGGTGTTTCGATTTGCCGTCGGCGCACATGTTCGCCTTGCGCGATGAGGAGGACGAAGGGCTGCCACCGCGACCGGATCCGTTCGAGTGGTTCGCGAAGGCGGATGGCTACAGCGATGGCGAGCGCTGGTGGAATGACCGGGTGGAGGAGCGCCGCGAGCAGGGGGACTTTTTTGAAGCGATCGGGGAGGCGGCTACGACCCTGCGCGGCGAGCTGGGACTCACCGAGTCGCGGGAGACGCTCTTGCGCGAGGCGTGGATGCGGAAATGTCTGCGGGCGGCGGAGAAAGAGGGATTTTCGAGAATCGCCGTGGTGTGCGGGGCGTGGCATGTGCAGGCGTTGAAGAGTCCGGTGAAGGTAGGCGATGACAACGCGTTGTTGAAGAATTTGCCAAAGCACAAGGTCGCCGCGACTTGGATTCCGTGGACTGACGAGCGGCTAACAGTTGCCAGCGGCTACGGCGCGGGGATCCGCTCGCCGGGTTGGTATGGGCATCTCTGGCGGAACGAGGAGGACCCGGTTTCCACCTGGCTCACACGGGCGGCGCGGGTGCTGCGAAAGGAAGGACAGGAGGCTTCGCCGGCATCGGTGATCGAGGCGGTGCGTCTATCCAACTCGCTCGCCGGGATGCGCGGCAGGCCATCGCCGGGGTTGGATGAAACGCTGGAGGCGATGCAGGCGGTTTTCTGCCAGGGCGACGCGCTGCCGCTGGATTTCCTGCGCCAGAAGCTGCTGATCGGCGACCGGTTAGGCGAGCTGCCCGAGGGATTGCCGACGCTGCCCTTGCAACAGGACATCGATGCCACACTGCGCTGGTTGCGCTTGAAGCCGGCGGCGTCGGTCACGCCGTTGGAACTGGATTTGCGCGAGGAGGGCGGCCGGGCGCGTAGCATTTTCCTGCACCGACTGTTAGCCCTGGAGATTCATTGGGGGAAAAAGGAAACCGCGCGCAGCAAGGGGACCTTCAAGGAGCGCTGGAGTCTTCAGTGGAAGCCGGAACTGGCGGTTTCCATTATCGATGCCTCTGCATTCGGAAACACGGTGGAAAGCGCGGCGGCTCGCAAGTTGGTTACGGCGATGGCTGACGAGATTGGCCTGGCTTCTATCACGAAACGACTGGACCTCGCGTTGTTAGCGGCGCTGCCTGAGGCGGTCGATGTTTTGTTGCAACGGCTGGATGCGGCGGCGGCTACCTCGCATGATATTTCCGAGTTGCTGGACGCGGTGCCTTCGCTGGCAAGAATTTCACGTTACGGCGACGTCCGGGCGACCGATGCGCAGGCGGTCGGACATTTGTTAGCTGGATTCGTGTCGCGCATCCACGCCGGGCTCGCGGCGGCGGCCAGCGGGATCGATGATGATGCCGCCAACCGCATGTCGGTGAGAATCCGCGAGTATGCCTCAGCGCTGGCGATGCTGGAGACAGCGGAGCTCAAGGATGATTTCAATGCGATGCTTTGCAAGCTGACGGAGTTGGAAAGCATCCATCCGAAACTCCGGGGACACGCCGTCCGGTTGCTGCGCGACGCGGCTCATCTTGATGACGACACGGTGGCACGGCATCTTGGATTCGCGCTCTCACCGGGCATGCCGGCGCTGTCGGCGGCGGCATGGCTGGAAGGATTTCTGCAAGGCGGCGGAAGCCTGCTGGTCCACGACCATGCTTTGTTGGGGCTGGTGGATGCGTGGCTTGCGTCGCTAGGGACCGAAGTATTTCAAGCGACCCTGCCGCTGCTGCGCCGGACGTTCGGGACTTTTTCGCCGCCGGAACGAACCCGTATCGCCGCTTCGGTCGCCCACGGGACGGATCGCGCCCCGATCGCCGCGGCTCCGCTGGATCTCGATCTCACCCGCGCCTTGCCCGCTGTTGCGGCGGTGGCGAAGCTGCTAGGACTGTCCCGATCCTCATGAACGATTCCGAACGCCTCCGCCGCTGGAGATTGGTGCTGGGCTCCGAGCCTGCCGCCGGTCTCGAGGTTTCACTGTCCGCCGAGGACGTTCGAATGGATGAAACGCTGGAAGCGCTCTACGATGCGGGCCAACAGCGCGGTGGTCTCGGCGGCTCGAATCCCAAAGTCGCGCGCTGGCTGGGCGATATCCGCCGCTATTTCCCGACGGAAGTCATCCAAGTGATGCAGAAAGACGCCATCGAGCGGCTCGACCTGAAACAGCTCCTGCTGGAACCGGAAACCCTCCAACAGGCGGAACCCGACATCCATCTGGTCAGCACCCTGATTTCACTGAACCGCATCATCCCGGAGAAAACCCGCGAAACCGCGCGGACGGTGGTGCGGAAGCTGGTGGACCAACTCATGCGCAAGCTCGAACAACCGACCCGCCAGGCGGTACAGGGCGCGCTTTCCCGCAGCACGCGGAACCGCCGGCCGCGGCTGACGGAAATCGACTGGCACCGGACGATCCGCGCGAATTTGAGGAACTATCTGCCGGAGTTCAAAACGATCGTGCCCGAAACCCTGATCGGCTACGGCAGGCGTCGTAGTTCGCTGCGCGATGTGATCCTGTGCATCGATCAAAGCGGGTCGATGGCGCCATCGGTCGTATATTCCTCGATTTTCGGCGCGGTGCTGGCATCGATGCCGGCACTGACGACGCGGTTCGTGCTGTTCGACACGGCGGTCGTCGATCTCACCGATCTGTTGGACGACCCGGTGGATCTGTTGTTCGGCAGCCAGCTCGGCGGTGGCACGGACATCCACAAGGCGCTCTGTTATTGCGAAAGCCGGGTGACCCGGCCGACGGACACCGTGATGGTGTTGGTGTCCGATCTTTGCGAAGGCGGCAGCGTGGCGGGCATGCTGAAAACCGCGGCGCGCCTGAAGGAAAGCGGCGTGCATCTCATTTGCCTGCTGGCGCTGAGTGACGAAGGCAAGCCGTGGTACGACGCAAACAACGCCGCGCACTTCGCCGCGCTGGACATCCCGGTCTTCGCCTGCACGCCGGATCGTTTCCCCGACCTGATGGCGGCGGTGCTGGCGAAGAAGGATCTCCGACTTTGGACCTGATGGGTGGCCTCACCAGCCGAACTGCGGGATGTCGCGGGTCTTGTAGAGGTGCTCGTTGTTGAATTGGAAAGTATAGTAGGCGGATTTTCCGTTCGGGGCGGTGAGCAGGATGGGCTGGGTGGCAAAGGCGACGATCTCGTTGCCGGAACCGTAGGTCTGGACTTTTTGTCCCATGACGGTCACGGAGGATTTATCATCCGCGGTGATCCGGGAATTTTTCTGGCCGTGATAGAAAATCTCCACCACATCGTCCGGAGCGCCGTTTTTCACATAGGACACGCGGCTGACACCGCTCACATCCATCTCCGGCGTTCCATTCCCTAACACGCGCCATCCGGGGCTCACCACGCGGGGAAAAACGGCGTCTTTGGTTTCCTCCTGCAGCTTGGAAACCACGTCCTCATAGGTGGGGGAAGCACTCGGGGTGCTGCAGGAAATGAAAAGCACGGGTGCGGCGAGTGTCGATAGAGTCAAAAGAATACGGTTTTTCATGGCAATGCCCATTGCTTGAAGCGGGAAAGCCGGTCTGTCGAGGAACTCTTCACCGCGATTTGGCGGCGAGCCGACCATCGATCATCTACCGCCCGATTTCCCGTTTCCTTCAGGGTCTCGCGGAAACCCGTGCTTGGCGCGAAGCGCGACATGCCGGAGAACTGGCGCGTCATGACCCGCGCCGACCTTGAGACACCCGTGCTTCACTACCGCCGCATCGTCGCGTGTTGCCAGTTAGGGATGTTCATCCAGGCGATGGTGATCAATCTCACGCCATTGCTTTTCATTCCGCTGCGCGAAGAGTTCGGGCTGACCTTCGAGCAGATCGGCCGGCTGGTGTTGATCAATTTCATCACGCAGATGCTGGTGGATCTGGCGTGCGTTGCCTTCAGTGGCCGCTTGCCGGTGAAGGCCCTGGTGGTGGGTGCGAACCTGTTGGCGGCGCTGGGGTTGGTGCTTTTCGCAATCATTCCGTTTCAGATGGAAAGACCCTATGCCGGCCTGGTGGTGGGAACGCTGCTTTTTTCAACCGGCTGTGGATTGTTGGAAGTGCTGTTGAGTCCGCTGATCCATGCGGTGCCGTCGGACCGCAAGAGCGCGGACATGGCGATGTTGCACGCGTTTTATCCGATCGGCAAGGTGGTGGTCATCGTGGTTTCCGGGGTCGCGCTGTGGGCGGGTGGTTCGGCATGGTGGCCATGGATCACGATTTTCTGGGCGCTGGTCCCGCTGGGCAACACGTTCGCGTTCGGGT
Organism: Akkermansiaceae bacterium; assembly: GCA_041736495.1. Lineage (GTDB taxonomy): Bacteria > Verrucomicrobiota > Verrucomicrobiia > Verrucomicrobiales > Akkermansiaceae > Luteolibacter. Next base: position 402 of record JBGSTM010000154.1, on the reverse strand, counting down.
TTTTGCAATTGCCTCCACTTGGGGTGGGGGATCAGAGCCATTCGCTGCGCAGACTGGCAGCTGGGAAAACGCTTTATCTCCTGCTCGCCGCGATGATGCTGGCGGGTGCGGTGGAATTGACGTTGGCGCAATGGGCTTCTGCCTATGTGCAGACGGGGCTGGGTTATTCGAAACTGGTGGCGGACTTGGTAGGCTTCGGGCTCTTCGGCGTGGGCATGATCGTGGGGCGGTTGTGGTTCGGGTTGCGCGAGGGGCACATCGATCTGCCGCGGCTGTTGGCAGTTAGCTGCTGGTGTTCGATCGCCGTCTGCGGCGTGCTGGCGTTGAGCCCGTGGCCGTGGGTGGCCCTGATCGCCTGCGTCCTTGCGGGCGGTGCGGTGAGCATGCTGTGGCCCGGAGTGC
>JBGSTM010000141.1:0-22539 GCA_041736495.1 Akkermansiaceae bacterium | reverse complement strand
GTGCCGGAGGACAGGCTGAGGGTGGTGGCTGCGAGGCTGCTGGCCGGCACGGTGACGGTGGCGGGCAGGGTGACGAATGAGGTGCCGTCGAGGCTGACTTGCACGGATTGGCCGGCACCGACCACGGAGAGGGCGTTGAAGGTGGCGGTGACGGTGTGATTGACGAAATCGAAGCTTTGGGTGAAATCGTTGCTGGCGGCGTTAGATGCTATTTTCAACACAAATGCATCCGGCAGGCTGCGACCGGCGGGTAGTCCGGAGAGGACAAATTTCACCGAGTTTGCCACCAGCGTCGGCGTGACGGTCAGGCCTGCCAGATCCTGCACCCGCACTTTGGCTCCGGGGACGAAGGGTTTGATCCCGGATTCCAGTGCCCCTAGGTCCGGAGAGGCTCCGACAAAGCCGTCGGTAATCCCGGCAACCTCTGTTCCGTTGTTGACGGCCTGTGAGCCGGCTCCTAGCTGATAGCCGGACGGGGGATTGCCCGGGTTGATCCACCCGGTCGCGCCCTGGCGGTTGGCGGAGTGCGGCGGGGTCGGGTTGTTGGGGATGGAGGTGTTGTTAAAGAGATTGTTTCTGAGCGCCATGTCGGCGATGTAGAGCTTCCCTTGAGCGTCGGAGCCGCTGCTGGAAATGTTCATTCCGACGCCTGTCAGATTGTTGGTCATTTCCACGCCCTTGAGGCTGGACGGGGTGCTTTGGGTTTCTATGAAACCAATCTGTTGGTCAACCGTGTTGTTATACAGGCGGATTTCCGCGGTCTGATAGTTGATCTGGCTGCTGTTGATGGCCCAGATCGCGATGGTCTTCTCGGGCTGGGTGGTGTTCCAGGCGATGGTGTGGTGGATGAGGAAATTCGAGGGTCCGGAATCCAGACGGATGGCTGGCGAGCCATACCAATCCCGCGCCGCGTTGACCGAGCCGAGGGCGTCGTGCATCCAGTTGTAGGCCCATTCGGAACCGAGACCGTCGAAGTCGTTGAGGGCGTTGAGCGTGCCACAGTCGGTGGTGAAAAGGGCGCTCTGATAGCCGTGGGAATGGAGCACCTGGTTCGGTCTTGCTTCGGCGGAAATACCGGTGCCCGCGAGGTTGTAAATGGTGACGTTTTCGACCCGGATGTTGCTAGTGGTGGTCTTCATCTCGATGCCGGACAAGAAGCAATTCCTGATTACGGAATTGCGGACAAGATGGCCTCCGCCGGAGGGAAAAAAGATCCCGCGGTTGGTGGAGTTTGACAGAGTGCTGTCGAGGATCTGGTGCCCCGTTCCCTCAATGATCATGCTGTCGTAGTTGTCGCCGAGTTCTTCTCCCCAGGTGTATGCGGCGTAGTCGACGTCGAGACCGCTGAATACGCAGTTGCTGGTGGTGCTGCTGGTCTTGATGCGGCCGCCGGTGATCCGGAGGTTCTCGAAGCGGAGGTGGGAAACTCCCGAAAGGTCAATGGCGTTCTGTCGGCGGCGCATTTCCACCGTGTGGCCTGCGGGAGTGACACTACCGGGCATCCGTAGATAGAGCATGTGGCGGGGGCCGTCGCGGCCGACGCTGGCGGACGTTCCCTCAAGGGTGTCGAAGAAGAACTCCTTCTCCGCATCGAGCGCGATCTTGCGGCCCATCAGGAAAAAGGGATCTCCGATGTCGGTATCCTCACGGTTGGGGGATTCGTTGTAGGGATCGAAACTGAAGCTCACTTCGGAACCGGCTCCCGCAGGTGTGTTTGCAGTGACAGATGCCACCCGCCGATACCACTGGGCACCGGGTGCGAACACAATGATTCCGTCCTTCCAAACGTCGGCGGCGAAGTTGTTGAGACCAGCATTCCGATAGAGCGCGTCATAGATATAACTTCCGGGGCTGCCAGTCGGGGTGTAGCTGCCGGAAATGGCGGTGGCGGCCTCGGTGCGGTTGATGCCCATGGGCGTGGATGCGTTTGGCCAACGGGCTTCAGACATCGGCTCGCCGTTGACGAATACCTGACAACCGGTGATGCGGTCCTGTGACCAGCCGGAGTCCGATCCATAGTTGGAAGTTAGCTGGATTTTGTAAATGCTACCGCTGTCAACAGTCCAGTTTCCCGCTCCACCGCTTCCGGGAGTGATGAGGTTGAGGCCGCTGAGGATCACGTTTTCATCATTGTATGGCTTAAAAACGATGGGTGCGTTAGAGGTGCCGGCGATGGTGGGCGAGACGGATTCCCGGTAGGTGCCGCCCCGAATGTAGATGATATCACCGGGCGCGGCTTGGTCTGCCGCATAATCGATCGATAGATACGGCGAGCCTACCGACAGACCGCGTCCGGGGTTGTTGTTGTTCTGGCCGTTGGTCGCCACGAAGCGGTCCGTGGCGGTGGCGACGCAGGAGACAGCCAGCCAGAGGACAAGATGCGGGACGCAAGATCCGGACAGGCCGCGGTGGTATGGGTTGATGCTCAAGTGTGGGACGAGTTCAGGGCTTGGGAATTTCCGGCGGGTCTTTAAAAACTTCGGGGCCGCCGACCCTCCAGCCAGCGGCCCCGCGGATCTCGGAGAAAATCCATTAACTCCGGAAACACTTCAGGACTTGCGGGGGCGGAGCACAGTGAGCAACTGCACGGCAGAGAACGGCGTGCGGGTTAGGCATCTGATCACGCGGGAATCGATTAGGAGTTTGGTGGATTTCATCGGATTTTTGGAGAGTTGAGCCAGAAGAATGACGAGAGTGCCAGTGAAAGCAAACTACCAAGGCGCGGGCGCCTGGCCAGTATTCGGTGACTTGACTCGTTGAGCTTGGTTGGAAATCGGAAGGGAAACCGGGTTCCGGCGATCAGCCGCAGGTGCGCTGGCGTTTTCTGCGGAGCAGACCGGCACCGAGCAAGAGACCGGCGAGCGCGCTGGTGGGTTCGGGGACCGCGCTCCATGAGAGGGTAGTTCCACTGATGGTGAAGCTGCGGCCTGTGGTGTTGCCGTTGGCGATGAGTCCGGTGGAGTTGTAGTATTCGACGTCGGGATTGAAGATATCGGCGATGTTCCAGTTCGAGTCTACGGCGACAGTGGTGAAAATGTCGGACCAGCTCCGGTCGCTGTTCCAGAAGCTCTCGTTGAAATTCTGGTTGCCGTTCAAGACCACGCGGAAGATGGCTTCGGTGCCGGTCGTCGCGAGCGCCGCGGTATTGACCGCATCATAGTTGATGCCGCGGGATCCCTCCGTGGTGTCGGTGTTGCCGGTCAGGTTCCACTCGAAGATCGAGCCCTGGTTGTAGGTGATGCCTGTGGTAAAGGTTTCCTTGCCCAACGTGGCGGTGGGAGTGGCGGAAGTGACAGACGTTCCCGAGGTATGGATGCCGCCGGCGCTGATCGTGGTGGCGCCTCCGACCGTGCCGGTGCCGCCAAGGGTGGCGCTGGATGCTACGGAAACCGCGCCAGTGGCGGTGGATTGGACGCCGTTGATGTAGAGCTTCCCTCCGGAGATGGCAGTGGTGCCGGTGTAGGTGTTGGTGCCGCTGAGGATCTGCGTGCCGTCGCCGGTTTTGGCGAAGGCCAATACTCCCGCGCTGCCATTCTGCAGCGTGCCGCTGTAAGTGCTGGAACCGGAAGCGCCACTCACCGTGAGGGTGCTGGTGGTGGAAATCGTGCCGTTTTCCACAAAGGAGGACGAACCGCTGAGACTGCCGATGGTATCGCTGAAGCCACTCATGCGGAAGGTGCTGCTGGTGAAGATCGAGACGGCGCTGGTGTTCGCGATTTGCTCGTTGTTTGAGAGGGTGACGATTGTCGAGGCGTTGCTGATGCCGAGGTTCCCGGCGATGGCGGTCACGCCGGCCGATTTTGCCAGATCCAGCTGGCCGTTGCTTACCGTGGTGGTGCCGGTGTAGGTGTTGGCGGTTGTGCCGGAGAAGCGCAAACCACCGCCTCCCAGTTTGGTCAGGCCATTGCCGGCCGAGGCTTGGCCGATGGATCCTGATAGGGTTTGAAAGGTAGAGATGGCGGACTCGGTGATGATGGAGGCGTTGGCGGCGTCCAGCGACACATCGCCGCTCAAGGTGAGTTGTGCGGTGTTCCCACCGGAGCCGAGGTAAACATCACTTTTCAAAAGGATATTGTTACCTAGCGTTATGATGCCACTGTTGTTGGCCCGCATCCTCACGTCGGTGGCTCCGGTCTTGTTGATCGTCACCGTGCCGGTGCCCAAGGCCCCTTTCGTGACGCCGGCCCCAGCGCCGGTGGAATTGGCCTCGATGACGGTGAGGCCTGCGTTCAAGGTGGTGCCGCCGGAGTAAGTGCTATCAGCATTTCTGAAGATCGTTTGCACATCTTTTGAAAAGGTTCGATTTACTTCGATGGAACCACTCCCGACAATGAGCCCCGCCGTTGTGCTGCTGGCAAAGCCAACGGCGACCGCGCCGGCTCCATTGTCGGAGAAGGTCAGCTTTTTGTTCCCCAAATCGATCGTATTGGCGACATTGTTGCCGATGCGAAGGGTGTTGGTGGCATTCGAAATCGTGAGGTTGCTCGCCAGCGTGATGTTCGAGTTGACGATGGCATCGGCGCCGTTCGTATTCGTCCATGCCGCGTTTCCAGTGGCCTGAAATGTGAGGGTGCTTCCTTGCAGAGTGATCGTAGAGTCGGCGCTCGCTCCGGTGTCGTTGGTCGTTAGCGTGCCGAGAGTAATGCCGGAAGCAAGGTTGAGGGTAAGACTGCCAGTGAGGTCGAGCGCGACATTTGCGGTGCCGTCAACAGCATTGGGCACCGTGTTCGGTGTCCAGTAGGTCGTCGTGTTCCACTGCTGGGATCCGCCGCCCGTGACATTGAAAACCTCGGCGGAGGCTGAAGTCGTGGTCAAGGCCGCCAGCGAAAGAGCGCCGAGTCTAACAGAGTGGCGGATGAGAAACGGATTGGATCGCTGGCGGGATGGTTTCATGAGGAGGAGCGAGGGTTTTGATGTTTCGTTCTAACCGCAAGACGGTCCGAGGCTGCGGGTAAGTCGTCAAAATATCCCTGCGCCATCGGATGGCGAGGTTCCCGTGACTTTACTCGTTGAGCCGCCGTCGGAACCGGGTGCTCTGGGTAGGTTTGCTTCGATAGGTTTGCGCCGATAGGAGTGGTGGGATCGGCATGTGGAAGACGGCGGGCAGACTTGAGTGACCAAGTCTGTTAGCAGCGGTCCGGCCAAGTGAAGCGCCTGAACGAAATAGGGGCGGGACCGGTAAAGGTCCCGCCCCCGTGGAGCCGCTTTACTTGGTCAGTGGCATTTACTCCGCTGCGACGCGGACAAACAGCTTGGTGTCTCCGAGCGGTGCGCCGGGAAGCGTGACCAACACGCTGACGTTGCCGTTCCCGTCAACTCCGCCAGGTGATTCGCTCCCGCCGGCGGGTGCCCAACTGCCGGCGGCGAGGGTGGTGGACTTGAGCACGGTGTAGTTCAAGCCGGTGCCAGATCGGCGCTGATAGGTGAAGGTGCCGCTGGTCTTGTTGAGTTGGACCAGGATCGGGTTGACCGAGGAACCGCTGATGGGGATGAGGCCGAAGGCGAATTCCTGTTGGTTGACAAGTCCGTCGTTGTCGGGATCCGCCGTGGGTTCACCATTGAGCGCGGGATTGACTCCTAGCCATGGATTCTGAAGGCCGAAGCCATTCGCCCAGGTCGTGTAGGGTGACGCGCTCGGAGCTCCGGTAACGTTAAGAACGCCGAAGCCGGCGAAGTGAACGTCGTCGATGTTTGCCGCTCCGGATCCGGTCCGTCCCCATGTGCCGATTGCCTTGCCCTCGCCGTTGATGGTGAGTTGATCGATGGTGTCGGCGACCTGTCCGCCGGATTCATCGAACTCCAGATTGAGCTGGCCGGTGGCACCGATGATGACGTCTGCGGAGTCGGCCAGGAATGGATTGGTGATTTTTAGAACTCCATCAGATACCGTGGTGTTGCCGGTGTAGGCATTGACAGCGTTGAGGGTGGTGGTGCCGGTGCCTGCCTGGGTGAAGGAGCCGGAACCGGTGATGGGGTCCGCGCCGAACGAAATTCCCTGGGTGGCGTTGCCGCTGCGATTGATGGTCAGGTTGCCGTTGTTGACAATGGTGCTTGAGCCGGAACTGGCGCCACCTGCACCGCCATTGCCGTATTGCAGGCTGCCGGCGGAGATGGTGATGCCGCCGCCGAAGTTGTTGCTGGCAGTCAGGATGGTGGTGCCGGTGCCTGCCTGGGTGAGGGTTCCCGCCGCGCCGGTAATGGCGGCGGAGGAGAAGTCAACTCCCTGCTCCACCGTGTTGCTGCGATTGATGATCAGGTTGGCGTCGTTGGCGATGGTTCCGGTGGGTGACAAGGAACCGGTAGTTCCCCCGGCGCCGAGCTGGAGGGTGCCTGCGCTGACCGTGGTGGCACCGGTGTAGCTGTTGGTTCCGGACAGGACCAGCTTGCCCGCACCGGTTTTGGTTAGGGCTCCTTGCACAAGCAGGCCGTCCTTGATGGAGTTCTGTTCGATCAGGTTTCCTGAAAAGACCACATCCTGGCTGTTAGTCACGTTGAAAGTCTGCACCGAGGTTCCGGAATTCGCCCGCTCGGAACCGAGGTAGGTGGTGCCGGAGAACTCGATGGCGGAGCTGCCGGCGAAAACCGTCGTTCCGGTGGCACCCCCGTAGGATTGGAAGCGGTTGGTGCCGGAAGGAATGTCACCCGTGACCAGAGCATTGTTGCTGAACGTGACTGCCTGTGATCCGCTGGCCCCTGCGATGGAGGTGATGTAGGTGCCGATGGGGAAGTTCCTCATCACGAACTGATAGCTGATCACCTGTCCCGGGGCCAGTCCGGTGGCCTCGGTCACCGTGGCGGCGTTGGATCCGGCGGTGACTCCGCTGATTCCGGTGCTGCCGGTCACGCTGGACAGGGTTCCATTGAAGCGGATGGCATTGGGGACCGCGTTCGCACCGGTTAGGTCGGTATTCGCACTGATGGTGGGTCCCGGGCCGTTGATGCGCAGATCCCCGCTGCCGAGGGCGTTCTTGTGACCGAGAATGAACGAACCGGAACCTGAGAAATAATCCGTGCCGCCAGTGAAGGTGTTGTTCCCATTGATCGTGACACTGCCGGACTGGGTATCGCCCCCGATTTTCTGGAGGCTGAAAAGCCCTCCGTTATCGGTCTTGCCGGCGAGTGTGTTCGAAATCGTTCCGTTCATGACGACGGAGTTTCCGGTCCCGACATTGAGCTGGAGGACACTCGCGACGCCGGATGGAGTCTGTTGTCCGCCGAGATTTCCTCCAAGGGTCAGCGTGCGGTTGCCGGTGCTGCTGTTTCTGAGAATGTTGATGTAGCCGCTGGTCGAGTTGCCGTAGAAGACATTCGAGTTCACCGTGTGATCGGCGGCGTTGAGCGAATCGAGGTTGAACATGTCCGCTCCGTTGCCTGCGGTGATCGAACCGCCGGACAACGTGTAGGAGGTGGAGCCAGAGAACAACAGCCGGGCGACCCGGTTGTCATTCACGGTGACAGCCGTGCTGCCGCTGCCATCGAACCGGCCCCTGTCGGTGTTGGTTCCGCCTGTCGGGATCGTGACATCGCTCCAGTTGGTCGCGGTGCCATAGTCCGCCGTGGTGGTGGTGGAGTTCACGCCGCCCCAGGTGCGGTCCACCGCGTGCAACGAGGATGCCGACAGAGTGAACAACAGCGCTGGAAGAAGGACGGTGCCATCAAGCATGCATGGGCGGGTGGCGATGGAACTGGACCGTGATTGTTTTGGCTTCATGGGAATTGCGGGGATGGATTCGAGTGTTTTTTAACTGGGTTCGGATGGATTTGAGACCACAACCTAGGCACAGGACACCGGCTGGCGAGGATTCCGAGGCTTTACCCGTTAAGGGCACCGGAAAGTCCGGCTGGGCACCTCGACGGGTTTAGGGGGAAATTTCGGGTTGGCGGGTGGAGATGGTCGTGACAAATGCCGCGCAATTCCCAATTCTTGGGCGACATGAGAACCACCCGCAGATCCTTCATCGGCACCACGGCAGCCGGCACGCTCGCTCTAACCACCCGATTGGGGGCTGCCGAGCCCGCTAGCGTCGTCAAGCTTGGTGTCATCGGAACCGGGTGGTATGGGATGGTCGATGCGAAGGCCGCATTGAAGGTCGGCGGGGTGGAAATCACGGCGATCTGCGACGTGGACAGCAATCACCTCGAAGCGGCCGCCGCAGAGTTGGAGAAGCTCCAGGGGAAGCGCCCGCAGACCTTCAGGCTCTATCAGGAAATGTTGGACAAGGCGGGTCTCGACGCCGTCATCATCGGCACGCCGACCCAGTGGCACGCGCTTCAGCTGCTAGCCGCCGTCGGCAAGGGACTGGATGTGTATTGCGAGAAGCCGGTTTCCTACGACATCCGCGAGGGCCGGGCGATGGTGGATGCGGTGAAGGCGTCGGATCGAATCGTGCAGGTGGGCTTCCAACGCCGCCAGAGCAAGGCCTATCAGGCAGTTCGCGATCTGGTGGCGGCCGGGGAAATCGGCCGTGTTGTCCAGGCGGACGCGCAGATTCATTTCAACGCGGAAAACAACGATCCCGCGCCGATGGATCCGCCGGCTTCGCTTGATTGGGATCTGTGGTGCGGTCCGGCTCCGAAGATTCCCTACAGCAAACAGGTGGGCCACAAGAGCTGGCGGCTGGAGAAAACCACCGGCAACGGGCACCTGGTGGACTGGGGACTGCACAACATCGACGCCACGCGCATGATGTTGGGGCTCGGCATGCCGGAGCGGGTGACGGCCGACGGCGGGATCTATCAATTCAAGAACGTGATCACCACGCCGGACAGCCTGGTGGCGCATTTCGAGTATGAGGAGCTTCCGGTCGTCTGGCGTCACCGGATGTGGGGTGCGCTGGAGTTCGCGCCGCAGCGCAACAACGGGATTTTCCTGTATGGTGAAAAGGGCAGCGTATTCGTGGAAGAAAACAAATTCACGCTGCTGCGCAAGACGGGAGACAAGATGGAGGAACAGGAATTCAAGTTCGAGGGCCGGCACGGGACCGAACACATGAAGGATTTCCTCGAATGCGTCAGGACCCGCCGCAAGCCGTTCTGTGGCATTGAGGACGCCTTCCAGTCGACCACTGCGGTGCATCTCGCGATGATCGCCTACGAGACGCGCTCGGTGGTGGAATGGGATGGCGTGAAGGAGCAAATCAGCGGAAACCCGGATGCCGCGAAGCTGCTGAAGCGGGAATACCGCCAGCCGTGGGTGCATCCGGGGAAGGGTGCGTAAGAGCGCTAGGGTGGAACGGGTTGGAAAAGCCGCGGCAACAAGGCTGCGAGCGAGTGGCGCCAGACTTTCCACTCGTGGCCGCCCGTCAGGCTGAGAAGCGTTTGTAGGAGGATGCCGGGATCCATATTGGGCCGGGGTGGGTTCATCGCTCCTTGGATTCGGTTCCGGTTGGTTCGGAGTGATGTGGCGGAGCGATGAGATCGAAATTCGGCATGTTTCCCGTGAGGACAAGCATACAGGAAAGCATGACAGCATCGCCGAAATAACTCGGTGTCGCGCCTCCGGTGGTGGCGCCGGGGACTTGGACCCGCGTCCAGGCGTAGAGCGTGTTGAGCCACTCCTGGTTGGAGGCATCCACCATCGCGCCGACGGCGATGGGCGGCACGTTGACGCGGGGGTCATGGTTGCTGCCAACGGGCTTGCCATTGAGTTCGTAACTGACGTTCACCTCGGCGGGCTTGCCGCCGGTGACTTCCTTCAGCCATTTGGCGTTGGTATCCGGCAGCGTGCGGGCGAGCGGGGAATTCCCGGTGCCGTGCCACAGGTAGTCCACACCCACACGCCATGGCACGCGGCTGGAATCATAGCCATAGTGATAGCCGCGTTTGCTGGCGCTGTAATCCTTGACCGTGAAGGTGAACGGCGTGAGAGCGGCCTTTGGATTCAGTTGGTAGAAGTAGTCATACATTTTGTAGGAAGAGGCGGTCACCTGTTCCCACCTTGGATCGCCGCTGGCCTTGGCGAAGAGGGGGAAATAATTGACAATGTGATAGGAACTCATCGTGAAGCTGGACTCCATCTCGCCCTTGGAGACGGTGAAGGACGGCTTGTTAATCGACCATTTCATCAGGCTGTTGATGATGTCCACGCCTGCCTGGCGGTAGTTGATCGCGCCGTCGCTGCCCCACTTCCTGTCGGCCATGAGCAGGGAGAACGCTGCGTCAATGTCGCCATCCGGGGCTACATAATTGTCGAGGATCTCATTTTTGTGACCCACTCGCCAGGCCATGAGTCCGTAGCGCGTGCCATCCATGACCTTTTCGTGGCGTTTGTAATATCGATAGAGCGAGTCGAAGTCTGCCTTTCCCGAATTGGCGGGGTTTGCCATGTAAACGGAGATCAACATGCCGTAGCCGATTCCCTCGGAGATGCTTTCACCCTTGGCCCCGTTTTTTGAAACGCGCAGTTCGTCTTTGCCCGCGCCTCGGTGGGTCAGATAGGCCTTGCGCCATGCTTTCCACATGGCTTCAAGGTCGGCGTTCTTTTGTGCCTGGCTGAAGTTCGTGGGAGTGATGCCGTGGGCGTAGGTGTGATTGTGAGGGTAGGGGAAACGATCCGATTCCGCGCCGGCGGACGGGCGCGAGGCGAACAGGATAATAAGTGTTAGGACGGCGGGGATGGTCTTGCACATGGCGGGTGGTTGGATGGGGGTTCGAACGGGAAAGGATGCCGCGAAACTGCAAAAGCGGGAAATGCGCCAGCCAGAGTCACTGCTCCGCCACTTGGAAAAACCGGAATGGCGTCTCAGAAGAGAATGCTTCGAAATACGGGCTGACGGCTCCCGCGCTGGGACTTGACCAGGAGAGCAGGTCCGGACTGCTGCGGATCTGATAGCTCTTGCCGGGGATGGCGTTCCAGTTCAACTCGATGCCGCCGGTGGCGGGTGTGATGCTCGCCTTCAAGACGAGAATCTCCTTCATCCGGGCCGCGAACGCCGCACCCAGCGACTGCTGGCCGATGGCGCTGAAGTGGATGTTGTCGGCGTTCATGCCGAAGGCTGCGCCATCCGTGTCGATCATGTAGGCGGCGGTGACATTCGCCGCCACTGCCGCTTGGCCGTTGCGCACGGTGGCGTAGTTCGGGTTGGCGGTGTAGTTGGTCTGCTGGTCGGAAATCCGGCTGAAGAAGAAGGGCAGTGTGGAATCGAAGGTGAGACGGACGTCCGCAATGAATGTGGTTAGATTCGCGCCGTAGGCGGCGGCGTTCGCGGCGGTGGAGACGATGTCGGATTCACCCTGGACCCAAACCATGCCCGCGAGCTTGATGGTGTCGGTCGGATAGGTGGCGTGCAGTGTTGCTAAGCCGTCGGTGACGACTCTTTGAAAGGTTCTGTAGAAAGTTCCATCGTTGGTGGTGGTGGCGTCGCCGCCGGCTTTCCAGTCGGTGTGGAGGCTCGATCCGCCTTTGGCATATTTGATGATGACGAGTTGGGTGCCGGTTTGTTGTTCGAAAACGCGGGAAAGGTCGTATCCCAGTTTGACTTCCGGCCCAAAGCCTCCGGCCGGAGTCTCGGTCGCGCCGGGCCGCAGGGTGGTCAACTTGCCCAAAGTGCCGTCGCCATTGGCGGCCGCACCGTTGGTGTAATAGTAAAATGGCACGTTCGCCTGCGGGAGCTGGAGATTGATGGGCGCGGTGGGGAGACCGCTGCCCGCCGCGCGTCCATCGGCGTTCGACTGGCCGCCGATCAGCACGACGCGCAGGATGGTGGCCGAGACGACGGTGGGGCAGAGTGCGAACACGAGGCCAAGAACCACGCTGATTTTTACCGATGGATTCATGGTTGGGTGACGTGGAGTTTCAGAAAGCGGCGGTCCCGGGGAATTGGCGCGGTGTCGGTGGCGGTGACATTTCCGGGTGTGTTCTGCTCTCCGGTGCTGGACCAGACGGGTAGTCCCCAATCCAATAGATCGTCGCTGCCGAAGACCTCGTAGAGCAACGAGGAATCCGCGACGCGCGGGAACGTGAGGGTGAGTTTACCCAATGGATCGATGCCTGGAAAAGGGCGGTTCACGCTGGTGTTCTGGTTAGGATTGCTGCCGAGGGCATACTCCAGCAGGTTGGAAGATTGATCTCTATCAGGATCCGAGAGGTTGCCCGCAATGGATTCGTCGCCTTGTTGGGGAACGTTGAAGTAGGTGTTTCTCCACGCATCCATGGGCGTCGCGAGTGGGATGGCGCTGCGGTCTGCGATGAGGATGGGCGAGTCGTAAACCGGGATGTTGGTGAAGGTGCAGATGTTTCCGGTAAGGGACCATTCGCCTGCGGGAATCGAACGGACGCTGCCGTCCCGCATGTCCACCCAGACGGGATCGACGATGTCGGCGGGGCTGAGGGTGAAATCGACGTCGGTGAAGTTGTTTGCGTCCGATGGCAGTCCGCCGCCGCTGAACCAGATGGTGGCGACGGTCTTGCCGGTAGCAGATTTCTGATAGCCGAAGACGCGCAGGGTGGCGGAGGTGTTGGCGGTGTAGGTGAAATTGGTGATGCGGGTGAGGGAATCATCGAATACAGCGGCGATGTTGCGCACGCCGAAATAGGCCAGTTTCGGGTGATCCACCGTGAGATTTTCCGCGGCCTTGAGCAGGCCTTTGTTGTTCCAGGTGGTGCCGTAGTATTTCATGTCGATGATGGCGAAGATGCTCGACGGGATGTCGTGGCCGAGGTCGCCTAACAAACGGCGCATGTTCCATTTTGCCTGCATGAGTTCAGTCCAGTTGATGTTGGAAAGGGCGAAGTCGGATTGGAACTGCGAGCAAGCGCCGGACTCGCCCTGGCGCACCTCGATGCCGCCGGATGGATAGAAATTCGTGTTGATCCAGTCCTTCATCGCGAGGAATCCGGCCTGGCTGGTGTCAGGATTCCACGGATAGGCATGGGCGGTGACGGCTGTGACGAGATGGAGTTTGTTAGCGGTTTGCAGGGCGGTGAAGAATTTTCCCACATAAGAGGTTGAGCCGTTGGATGGTCCGGTCACGGCCAAGGCATAGAGGCGGGCTGTGGGCTGCCGGGCGCGGATGATTTCTGCCGTGCGGATGTAGAACGCGGCGTAGGCTTCCGCGGTGACCTGGCCGCCGCTGTTGTCCGGCTCGTTCCAGACTTCCCATTCATTGACGCGGTCCTTGTAGCGGTCCACCAGGGCGGTCACCCAGTTGTCCCAGGCTGCCAGAGCGGTGGTGGAAACGGGCAGGCCGGCACCGAGACCGGAGCCGCCGCCGCCCGGATAGATGGGATTGCCGTAGTTGGTTTCCAGCCAAGGTTGGACGCCTTGGGCTAGCGCGCCATCGACACATTCGTCGAGCCAGGCCCATTCATAGACGCCCACGACTTTCTCGCACTTGGCCCAGCCCGCCTGCTGTCGGATGCGTTTGATGCCGAGCGGGCCTAACCAATCCCGATAGTTGGCGAAGACGGTGAAGTCGCGATCCACGGTCTCACCGCCGACGGACCAGTTGGAGTTGCTGACATTCCGCGCATGCTGCGGCGTGAGGGTGCCGAGTATGGGGAAACTCTGGAAATTGTAGGTGACGGTGGCAACGTCGCTGTCGGATATGCCCGCCTTGAATGCCTGCGCTTTCACGGTGGTGGTGACGGCTACGCTGAAGGGAGCGGTGTAGAGCTCCGATGCGGAGGTGGGAGGTGATCCGTCGAGGGTGTAGCGGATTTCCGCGCCGGAGGTGGCGCAGGTCATGGTGACGCTCACGGGATCCGTGTAGGAGCCGGATGCCGGATCGATGACGGGCTTCTCGACGGGAGCCGGTCCCGCGGGGGTGACGAGGAGTTGATAGGGAGCCAACACGGCGTTGGATAGACGGACTTCATCGATGATCCCGGACCAGCGGTTTGCGCCACCGCTGTAGCCGCCGATGAGGAAGTCTCCGGTTGAATTGAACACCGTGCCAACCGGATTTGCCCGCGTGGATAATGTTAGGTCGCCGCCGGTGGTTAGGTTTTTCAGGTGAAACGTCACGCCTGCCGACGGGTTCGACGCCTCGACTGATGCGGCGACGAAGAAGTCCACGCCCGTTTCCACGATCAACCCGGAGCCGACAACCACGCCGTTCGTGCCGTTGTTGCTCAGGTTGAGGAAGAGTTCGCCGGGTGACAGGCCGGCTGGCGGTGAAGTGCCCGCCACTCCGAGGCCCCAGCTGCGCTGGGAGCCGATGGTGAAATCATATTGCGAGGCGATGTATTGGGTTCCGGCCGGCGCGAGGCTGCGGTGGACGAAGGCTTCGATGGTGAAATTGGTCAGGGCGAATGCAGCGCTGTCAGCCCGGGAGAAATTTCCGACACCGGGTGTGCCGAGGTCCGCCGCACTTCCATTGGCCGCGCCGGTTTTTGGAATCACGGTCGGAAACGCTGATGCAGGTCCGCTGGCTGGCACTGGATAGGCAACTGGGCCTGTACCCTGGGTGGAAAGCGTCAGGCTGTTACCGCCGGAGTCCGCTAACAGTCCTGGAGAAGTCTCGAAGCGCCAGTGGCCCACGGTGGAGGCAGGGGCATTGGCCAGCGGCCAGCCTTTGATGCCGCTGATGAAGGCGCTGAGTTCCCCGGCGCTCTTCGCGTGTTGCGGGACGTTCGGGTGGTTTTGCGCGCCGGTGCCGAACTCACCTTGTTGGGACATTTCGAAATAGAAGACGCGTCCGTTGTTCTGCCCATTGGCAGTGGTGGCGACTCGTGGGACGATGATCCGGAGGCGGCCCAAATTGTAGCCAGAGACCATCGGCCCGACGAGGCAGACGATGTCCACACCGGGATTCTTCGTCTGGATGATGTCGATGAAATCATGATAGGCCTGCTCGAATGCTGCCTCATTCACGCCGACGCTGAAATCATTGGTGCCGAGATTCACGCAGATGACGTCGGGCGTGGGCGAAAAACCATAGAGAGGGGAGGCATCATTCCAATGCACCCGCTCGTAGTAGTTCTTCATATTGTTAGGGCTTTCAAGCCCCGTGGGATTCGAGCTGTAGTTCGCGTAAAGGCCGACGCCGGATCTGGCCGCGACGATGTGGCGGGCGTTGAAGTTCCGCGAGGTGATGGCGGCGTAGCTGAGGTAGTGGTTCTGGTTGGTATTGGTCTGGGAGTCGCTCGACGCGCCCTCGTTGCCGGAGCCGCAGGTGATGGAATCGCCGATGAATGCGATCACGCGCGTGCGCGGGATGGTGAGCGGAACGAGGGTTTTTCCGGCATCCACCACGAAGCCGCGGAAGCGGGTTTTGCCGTAGGTGGATTCGGTGAGCTTGTAGATCTCTATCTCGTGGGAGGTGTCTGCCAGGCCGCTGGCGAGGGCGACCGTTTGTTCTCCGTTGGAGAGGGTGATCCGCTGGGTGACGACGCCATCGACGATGACGTTGTAGATGTTCGACGTGCCATCATTCTGCAAACTAGCAGAAACGGCGGTCCCTTGGAAGCGGGCGCGCACCGAGACTCCGGAATAAGAGAAACGCGGGGCGAGCGGATCGGTGAAGTCGATGCGGCCGGCGTATTCGATTTCAGGGTGATTCGCCGCGATCAGATCGACAGGAACCGCCTGAGACATCGCGTGGAGCAAAAGGGACGCAATCCCGATGATGGGAAGTCCGCGGAGCATGTCAGGGTTTGCGGCGGGTTGAGGTGTTTTTTTCGGTGATAGATTTCGCGGCAGCCGCTTCGGCGTTGAAGGTGGTGAAGGTGATGGGCCGTGAAGGATGGGTGCCGTCGAAGAGAAACATCAGGGTGCGTTCCTTCGGCGAATGCTCGCGGAACGATGAATAAACGGGGCGGGTCTTGCCATCGATGACGGTGGCGATCTTGACTGGCAGGGCGATAGCTTCGGTTTGCCACTTCGGATCGCGGACGATGGCATCCTTGTCCGGGGCCAGTTCCAAGCTCTGATCGCCCATGTTCATGGAGATGTTGGATTTGGAAAAATTGAAGACCCGGTAGTCGCCAGATTTAAGGTCCCGGCTATCGAGATCGTAGGCGGCGAGGGAGACCTTTTCGTCGGCGGAGGGGGTGCAGACGATCAGGACCAGGTCGCATTTTCCGGGAAGGGTGACCGTGGCGAGAGGGGTTTTGCCTGCCGGCGACCCGGGTTCGGCTTGGGACCGATAGAGGGCGAATTCCCGAGGCCCGTTGTAGGGGACGGGCAGGCCGAGCGTGCCGGCGGAGGCGGCGAAGGGTTCATTGTTCCCAGCCGTCCGAAAGCAGGCCTGGAATCCTTCGGGCAGTTTAGCGGGCGCGAAGGTCAGGATGTGGGTGGAGACGGAAGGTGATGAACTCTGCGCGTGCAGCACGAGCGGAGTCATCAGGAGGGTGAGGGCGATGGAGCGGATCATGGGGAATCGGATTTTGTGAAAATGGGGCGGCGCGGGCCTGGGCCCGGCACCGCCCCATGAGGGTTGTATGGATTCTGGTGCTTCAGTGACTCATTCGGAAGCTTCGATCCGGGCGAAGAGCTTGCCACCGACCGGGGATGCTGTCAGGGTCACGGCGACGGTTTGCACTCCGTTTACGATGGGACCTAGAACCTGATTGTCGGTGGCACCTTCGTCGGGCGTCCATGTCCCGAGGGTGGTGGAGGTGAAGACCCGGTAGGTGAGCCCGCTGCTGGCGAGACGCGTGTAGCTGAACTGGCCGTTCGACGGAAGTCCGCCGACGATCGGGGAGACCGACGAGCCGGATTTCGGATTGAGTCCGAAGGCGAATTCCTGTTGGTTGGTCAGTCCGTCGCCGTCCTGATCCTGGTCAGGCAGATTGAGGGTGAAACCAGGTTGGAAGGAAGCGACCCAAGTGTCGTAGGGGGAGGCCACGAAGGGCTCCACTGTGATGGTTCCGGGACCCGTGATGGCCGAGGTGGGGGTCACTGGATCAACACTGTCGATGTTTCCAAACACGCCGGTGGTGAATGACTCTCCGTCGATCACCAATTGTGCCACCGTATCGGTCCCAGCGGTAGGCAAGTCGAGAACCGCCGGTGAATCCGACACCGTTCCGATGGTGACGGTGGAGGAATCAGCGAAGGTGGGGTTGGTGACGCTCAGGGTGCCGTCCACAATGGTCGTGTTGCCGGTGTAGGACAGGAAGCCCGGCGCTCCGGTGAGCGACTGGGTGGTTCCGGCGCTGTCGAGCACAAGGCTGATCTTGCGGCTCGGTCCGTCGCTGATCCTGCCGGTGTAAGCATAGTTGGCGGCGAGTCCGGCCAGCGTGAGTGTCGAATCACTGGTGGTGCTGGAGTTGGTGATCGTCGGAATGCTGTTGGGCACCGGCGGATTCGGTGGGAGCGGCGGAGTCGGTACTGGAAGCGGCTGGGAAGCGTTGACGAATGGCTTATCCAATCCGGCAACGGTCTGATTGAAACCCGCAAGGTCAATCATAGCTCCTGCGACGTTGTTGTTATTCGAGCGCCAGATGATCTTGGCCGCAGTGGGAAGGGCGTCGTTCGCACCGATGATCAGTTTGCAACCGGAGAATCCTTGGTTGGCTCCACCTACCAAGGGGCCGGCGGCGCTGAGAATGCTTGTTTCAGTCCAGCTGTTATCCGTGCTGGTGATCGTCCAGACCACATTGTCCGCCGATTGGAGGAGATCCAGCCTGGCGCTGGGTGTGGTAACTTTGGAAGAGAGGATTCCGCCGCTGGCACCGCGAAGGGTAATGATGCCGAAGTAGCCGCCATCGAAATCGGTGATGTTGCCGCTGACGGTGAAGGGGTTGCCCGCGCCGCCAGCGCTGTCGAAATTGATCGGAAAAGCTCCGAAGTTAGTGATGGTAATGGGCGAGCTGAGAGTGTTCGCGCCGCCGGTTCCCGTGAAATGCTCGCGGCCGTTGCCGATATTAATGGTGATGGGCTTCGAGAAATTGATGCCTCCATTGAGTTCAAAGGTGGTGAAGCCGGGATTGTCCTGCTCGGAGGCGAGCAGCAGCGGACCCGATCCGAAAGCGCCGGGATTGGAGGTTATCAAGGTACCGGCTCCCGAGAGAGTGGTGCCGCCCGAGTAGGTGTTAGACTGGGTCAAGGTCAGAACTCCGGTTCCGTTTTTGGTGAGGGATCCGCCTCCGCTCAGAATTCCCGAGTAGGTGGAAGGCCCGCTGCTGATCGTCAGTGCGATGGGGCTGGGCGATCCGGCGTTGTTCTGTAGGGCGATGTCGAAGCCCGGTCCGCTGGTGGCCGCCGCGAGTCCGCCAAGGGTGAAGGCGTTGCCTGCAACAGTGCTGCTGAATTCCAGAGTGCCACCGTTGAGATCCACCACGCTCCCGGCTGCTGAGTTCTGATTTGCAAGGACCAGCTTGCCAGCGGTTAGGGAGGTCGCTCCGGTGTAGGAATTGGCGTTGGAGAGCGTCAGCGTGGAGCTGCCGGATTTTGCCAATGTCGTGGTGCCTGCGATCGGGGAACCCGAAAAAGTGTAGTTCCGGGTGGAATTGTTGGTGATAGTCGCTGGTGCGCGACTCGCAGTGAGATTGATGGCAACGTCCGTCAATCCGAACTCATCATTGAAAGTGACTTCCGAGCCATCCGTGTAGGTAATCTGAGCGCCACCGGCAAGTGGCTGCCAGTTGGCAGAGGTGGTATTCCAGTCGCCATTGCCGATGGCCCATTTC
Source organism: Akkermansiaceae bacterium (assembly GCA_041736495.1). GTDB lineage: Bacteria > Verrucomicrobiota > Verrucomicrobiia > Verrucomicrobiales > Akkermansiaceae > Luteolibacter. Next base: position 3,965 of record JBGSTM010000141.1, on the reverse strand, counting down.
ATCGGTTCCGCAGGTGGCGGTGGTGGGGCGAAATTGGTGGCGACCACGACATTGTCAATGGTGACTCCCAGTCCGGGGCCTGCGGTGAAATTGGTCAATGCGGTTGCGCCGAACACAGCAAGAGTATCGAAGGTCACAAGCGCGGAGGCAGTGTCGGTGACACTTCGGGAGTTGCCATTGACCGAACTCGTGATTTGTACTCCCGTGTCAGTCTTTTCAAGAATGAATGTGACATTAAAGGGGGTTCCGGCGACAATGGGTGAGCCACCGGTTGCGACGGCGTTGGATCCTCCTATTGCCGCTGTGGTGCCACCGACGAGTTGGTTCCCGGCCGCGCTCACATTGCGGCGGTAGAGGCCGGTGCTCAAGGTGGTGGGGTTAATCTGGGAGACGTAACCTACGTAGTCCTTTGTATCCACGGGAGGCACCACGGGCGCTCCGGAACTGCCATTATCGTCTGCAGTGAGCCGGCCGCCGAGGTTGGATTTCCAGAGGCCAAACCTCAGAATGTTATCGGAATTCGGCAAACTATCCAAAGTAAGGCTGAATGACAGAGTTAGGGTGTTGCCGGTACTGGCAAGGGTTATGGGAGCATTACCGGCCGTGAAATAAGCCAACTGGGTGTGTGCCGAGGCACCGGAAGCGGGATACGGCAGGTCGAGATTTCCGCCAGCTGCGGTGTATCCCGCTGCAAGACCTGTCGGTGTTGGACCGGCACCCTGGTTGCGCAGGAACCATTGGGCGGAGGTGGGAAGCGCCTGGGTGTCGCGCCCGTTGTCGGCGAAGGTGTCGTTCAGAAGATCGATGGCTTGGACGTTCGCAGTGAAACCGATGAGGCAGGCTGTGGCGTAGGAAAGCACGAGAGGGCAATTCGTGTGAAGGCGGGAGGCGATGCGGTGGTGTTTAGGTTTCATGGCATGGGATGGGTTTTGTTGGATCTAACGAGATTGAGGGAGATCGGATACTGGATGGATAACTCAGGATTTGTGAAAGCGAGATCAGTTGCAGGTGGGCCTATCGAGGATGACCTTGGGTTTTTGAGCGGACTCAGGGTTTGGTTGGAATATGGCTTTGACACCATCATTCGGGTAAATGGCTACGTGACGGATTTGGAGAAATCAAGAATACCGGAACTCAACACGTTTAGTCGTGTCGATAAATCGAGATAATCGTGGAAGAGGCCGTTCCTTCGGTCAGACGTCCCATCATCATGTTGCAGCGCTCTCGGTTTCAAGGAGGGCTGCTTGCCGCAGCATTTGCGGGGGCGGGGCGGGTTTGCAGATCCGCATTGAAGGTGACGAAGGTGATTGGCCGGGACGGGTGTCGGCCATCGAAGAGGAACATCAGGTTGCGGCGCTGAGGATAATGTTCGCGGAATGATGAATAGACCATCTTGGGTTTGCCATCGGTGATGGTGGCGATCTTGATGGGCATGGCAATGATCTCCGTGTTCCATTTCGAATCGCGAACAAGGCTGTCCTTGCCGGGGGCGAGGGCGAGGCGTTGGTCACCCAGAATGATTGAGGTCTGGGACTTGGAGAAGTTGAAAATCCGATAGTCGCCGGGCTTCAGGTTGCCGCTTGAGATATCATAAGCGACCAGGCCGATTTTATCCTCCGTAGTGCGGGTGCAGAGAATGAGAACCACATCGGCATTGGCGGGTAATGTGACCGACGCCGCGGGAGGTTTGGGTTTCTGACCCTCTGGCGGCGGTTCCATGTCGGCTTTGGAAGCATAGAGCGCGAAGGTCTGCGGTCCGTTGTATTCGATGGGTAGTCCCAAGGTGCCTGCGGATGCCCTGAAAAGCCCGATCTCCGCGCCGGTCCGATAGAACATCTGCGACGATTCCGGCAGGCCTGCCGGGGCGTAAGTGAGAATGTGCGCGGCGATGGCCGGCGGTTTGGTCTGGGCGGTTAGTGTCAAGGAAGTCGCTACTAACAGGCAGGCAATGAAACGGATCATGAGATGGGTTTTTGATTGGGATAGGATCAGATCTCGGTGGGCGAGAGCCAGCGGAAGGAGACGAGTTGGAAGCGGCGACCGAAGATTTTGTTTACGTTGGAAGTAAGGTCGGCGGTGGCGGTCTCGGGTTTTTCGACCGGGTCGATGTAGTCGGCGACCCGCTGGACAAAGGCCTCGCAGATGGCGGTGGCGATGACTTTACCTGAAGCATCAAGCGCCTCGCCGCAGGTGCGGATGCGGAAGTAGTCGGATCGCACCTGGAGAATCGGGGCCAGTGACTGAAGGACGTCACCTTGCATCAGGTAGGCGGCGTGGCCGACCGCTTGGTTCTCACCCGAGACGGCGGCGGAGAACGAGGCTCCCGGGGGATTGCTGGCTGGCAAGGCGATCTCGGAAGGAATCGCGGCGGCGGTATTGACGACCCGGTCGAGCGCGGCTTGCAGGGCGCCCTTGCGCTGATACTCCACGTTGGAACTTGCAGGGTCGCGGTTGACGAAATCACCGAAGGAACGGAATGGTCCGCGTGCCTTGATTTCGACGACGATTTGCTCGGCCAGTTGATCGAGTTCGTCACTGGAAAGCTCGCGCCAGCCTTGAGAGAAAGCTTCCGAGCGGCCGTCGCCCTTCAGGTAGGGCGTGTCACTGATGGTGGTGCCGAAGCGGTTGAAGTGGATTCCGTCCTGTCTGGCCCATTGTGAGGAACCGGGTGTGGCGGTCTTGTTAATCACGGGCAACTCGGCACCACCCATGGTGGAGAGAATCGCTTTCCAGGCGGTTTTTGAAGTGGAGTTCACATTGAAGCTACCGTCGATCAGGATTCGCGAAGCCATCGCTTGGGGGGCTTTTTGGCCGGCGTCGTCGATGATGCCGTTGAGGGAGGTATCAGAGCCTTGGGGGGCGAAACGCATGCGAGGGTTGGGTAGATTTGTGGTGCCGGACTGCAGGGATTTGAAATTGAAGGCGGTGTCATAGTCGCCCGCCGAGTTGCCGGTGGATTTGTAGTCCGGCGCGAGGGTGGAGAAGAAATTGGCATCCCAGAGCGTGCTGTTCACCTCATAGGAGATATCGACCACCTCGATGGCTTGGCCTGCGAAATCAGCTGCAATTGTCTTGTTGAGCGGGATTCGTGGATTCGCGTAGGAATTTCCAACCACAAAGCCGGGTTCGAAGTTATAACGGGAGAGCTGGGCATGCTGGAACTGGCCGATCGAAGTCAGGGGAGCACGAGGCACGTCGTAGGCGATGGCATGGTGGAAGCCGGTTCCCGCAGTGCTGCCAGGACCTCCGAATGCCTGCCAGCGGTTGTTGTTCACGGATGAGTCGGGGAAAATGTTATCGTCGAAATTCCCTTCTGCGACCAAGCCGCGATCACCGCCGGAACCATCACCCACATCGCCGGAGATGGCCCCCGTGCGATGGGCTCCACCGATGAGGTTGGAAACTGCATTCCAGCCTTCACGAGCGCCGGAGGTGGCTTTCGATCCATCGAAACGCAGGTTTGAAGCGGCGACTCTTGGATTGCTGTCCACCCAACCGCGGAGGCCTTGAGCGGTGTCTTCAACCTCGGTGGGATTGCGGATATAGAAGCGCCAGGTCCCGATGTGGCCGCGATCGCCGGCCGCCAGTGTTTCCATCAGATGGGGTTGCTTGCCGCTGGCACCGCTTACCGTCAGGCGATTGTAAGCGCTGACAATGGGTTCCGGAACGGCGGGTTTTTTGGTATTCTCGTCATTGCCACCATTCCAAATGTTGGTGAAGCGTTGGAGATGGGTGTCCGCCTGGGTGCTGGTGCCTTTGGCTTTGAGGGTGAACCAACTGCTCGAAGAGGTGGGATCTAGTTTTTTGCCATAGGTAGTCTGGATGTGTTGCCGGGTTCCGACGCCGTAGTAGGCGGTCCCGCCGTCCCACTGGGTGTCCTGAAGGAACACCTCTCCGAACCAGCCGTAGTTTCCTTCCGGAATCAGCAATGGTTGGCCCGCCTGTTCGGAGGGGATGGCACCGAT
>JBGSTM010000107.1:0-14470 GCA_041736495.1 Akkermansiaceae bacterium | reverse complement strand
GGCGGGCGCTGCTGGAAAACGGCGGTGCGGAGTTGGTGGGCGCGCTCAATGCCGCCGCCGCCCGTGGCTTCGGCACGCCGATTGCCGCACTGCATTTGAAATCCGCTTTCGCTTCGTTTCTTGCGGAATTCAAGGAGGAGGCGGAGGCCGCCGCGAAAGCCGCCGAGAAGGAGGAAGTCGCGGCTTATCGCGATACGACGGACGGCCGCTGGCTCAAGGAGCGCGAGGATTTCCACAAGGCCGCCGCGGAGGCGGAATACCTGGACGGGCGCAACCGGCTGTTTGACGTGCTGATGGCGTGGATGGCGGACCTGTTGCGCATGAAGGTGAATGGCGGTGGTCTGGATTTCCCGGAATCCGCGCCCGCCCTGCGCAGCATCGCCGAGGCGGAATCGGAGGGCCGCCTGCTCAAGCGCATGGAAGCGCTGGATTCGCTGCGGCGGACGTTAGAAACGAACGCTTTCGAGCCGTTGGCGATCGAGGTGGGGTTTTTGAAAGCGTTCGGTTGATGTGTTAGCGCCGGCACTTCTCCAGCAGCCCGGCGAGGAACCAGGTGATCTGGGTGAGGGCGTCCGAGTGGACCGAGCTGCCGAGCGGGGCGAGGTCCTCGCGGCACTCCGCCAGCAGATTCATCGCGGTGTCCACGGCGCTTTCGATGGCTCCCTCGTATTCGGCGATGCCTAGCAGGATGGGGAGGTCGAGTGGTTCCTGGTCGAGGATGCGCTTGTTGAGCTTCATGCGCTGGGCCTCGGAGGCGGTTTCCAACAGGTTGAGGATGGGCAGGGTGAGCTTGCCCTTGAGCAGGTCGGTGCGGAGCGTTTTTCCGACCACTTCCTCGGAGCCGACGAGGTCGAGGCAGTCGTCGTAGATTTGATAGGCGGTGCCGAGTTTCATGCCGTAGCCGTAAAGCTTGGCTTCCGTGGCCGCATCGAGGCCGGATAGATTCGCGGACAACCCGGTGGCGGCGGCGAAGAGCGCACCGGTTTTCATTTCGATGACGCGGAAATATTCGGCCTTGGTGAAGGTGAGGTCGAAGCGGCGCTGCGTCTGGATGATTTCGCCCTGGCAGACTTCGCGGGCGGCGTTGCCGACCTTGCGGCAGATGTCGATGCTGTTGAAATCGGTGGCGAGGGTGAGGGCGTGGGAAAACAGCACGTCGCCCAGCAGGACGGAGAGCGCGTTGCCCCATTTCGCGTTGGCGGTGGGGACCATGCGACGGGTGTTCGCGCCGTCCATGATGTCGTCGTGCACAAGCGTGGCCATGTGGATGAGCTCGAGGATGACGCCGATTTTCAAATGGTCGTCGTTCGCGCCGCCGGCAGCACCGCCGACGAGGATGGCGAGGGCCGGCCGGATGCGCTTGCCGGAGGTGTTGCAAATATAAGCGACGTACGGCTCCACGGCGGGATCGAAGGCGCGGACTTGCTCGCGGATCGAGATTTCCACCCGCTCAAGCTCCGGGCGGACGAGTTCGAAGGGGAAAAGAGCGCTGCTGGGAGGCGGTGTGGTGGTGGCTGCCATGATGAGTCGGACTTGCCCCTAATTTCCACAGGCCGCGCGTTCCCGCAACCTTGGATATGCACGGATCTTCGCGGATCGCCGTGAAATCTGAAATTTTTGCGAGGCCGCCGAGCAATCTTCTTGCTGGATTCCGCCCGGCCCGGCTAACTGCCGCCACGATGAAAATGCGAGCGAACTGGCTGTTGATTCCCGCTGTGGCCCTGTCTCTGGGGGCCTGTAAGAAAAAGGAGGAGGTCAAGACTCCGGAAGCACCGCCGGCAACCGCCGAGACTCCGGCCAACGTGGTTCCCGTCCCGGCGCCGGTCGCCAAGGCTACCGCGATGAGCGCCGAGGAGCGTGCGGCGAAACTCGGATTTGTGAGGCACCTGCCGCAGGATACCGAAGTGGTGCTCGCCTTCCACAACGGAACGAAGACCGCGGACCGGGTCAAGGCGTCGAAACTCTGGAAACTCGTCCAGGAACAGATGGGTGGCGTGGGCATGGGAATGGGTGCCGCGGCTGAGGATGCCATGGTGGAGGACGCGGTGGTCGAAGCGGATCCCGCTGCCGATCCGGCGGCACCGGATGAGGAGAACGAACCGGTGGGTCCGGCCGGATTGTTCGGGACCGAATTCACCATGGCTCTGGGCAAGACTTCCGCGGATCAACTGGGCAACTTGCTGACCGTCAACCGGCGCATGGGGTATTTCCAGATGCGGTCTGCGGCGAAGGCCTTTGTGGCGGCGATGAAGTCAGGCGATGCGAGCGGACTCGCCGAATCGTTCTCCAGCGGCTACGGCCCGGAGCTGGCCAAGGACCTGCTCGACGATCCGGAGTCGGGTATCGCACTGTTTGAAAAAGCCAAGATGCCGCCGGTTTATCTGGCCTTCAAGACCGCGGAGGCGGACCGCGCGGTCGCTGCCCAACAGGTGGCGTCGATGGTTGAAAACGTCAATCTCCTCGGAGAAATGGTCGAGCCGGTGGAAGTCGAAACTTCGGGCCTGATTTTCCACGGATTCAAGATTCCCGGCACCAAGGTTTCCGCGATGATGGCCGAGGACCGGGAGGGCATGGAGGAGGATCTGGAGCCCGCGAAGGTGGATCAATTGCTCGCTGCGGTGGCCAAGAAGGATATCGTCGTTGTCAGCGGCGCGGTCGGTGACTACGTCCTCCTTTTCTTCGGCGGTTCAGTGGATGACCTCAAGCTCGCCGCCGGCGTGAGCGAGTCCATGGTTGCGACGGACGTGCTGGCCTTCTCGGACACCTATGCTTCCAAGGAACTGGCCGCCGTGGTTTACGGTCAGAAAGAAGGCATGGACACCCTGATCGGCGCGGCCGGCGGGCTGGCGGACATGACCAACGGGTTGCGCGACGGCCTCGCCGGTGCCGACGGTCTTGGCGATACCCGGGATCTGGAGGCTATGTTCAAGATCGTCGCGGAACGGGAAGCCGCCCTGCGCGCTCTTACGGGCAGTGATTCGCTCGGGATGGTGGCCTTTTTCGAGGAGGGGTTGAAAATCGAATCCTACGGCGGAACGGACTCCGGCATCGTTGACTGGAAAGCGACCAACAAACTTGCGGCGCTCGGGGAGTCCGAGGACCTGCTGATGTTTGCCAACGTCACGGCGGATGCGGTCTATGACGAAAAGGCCCGCGCCTACCTGGAGGCTCTGCTGGAGACCGCCTATGCGATGACGATGAAAGTGGCCGAAGCGCCGATGGAAGGCGAACAGATGGCCCAGTTCAAGGCGATGGCGACGATGTTTGACGGAAAATTCCGCCCGGACATGGTGGCGCTGTGGGATGCCTTCAGCAACGATTTCGGCGGCGGCCTCGGTCATGAAAGCGCCTTGGTAGTGGATCTCAAAGGCGGTGCTCCGGCGGTTCCGGGCATCCCGCAGGCGGTGGTGGACAAGGCGAAGGTGCCGCGGATTTCCGTCATCTCGCCGGTCACCGACCGCGCGAAACTCGCGGGCTCGTGGGAAAAGATCAACACCACCCTCACCGGCACCCTGGCCAAAGTCAGCGAAATGACCGGCCAGGAAATCCCGATGCAGAAGCCCATCAGTTCCGAGAGAAGCGGCAACACCACGTGGTTTTTCCCGATGCCGTTTTTCACCGACGATTTCCTCCCTTCCGTGACGGTGGGTGACAAATGGTTCGTCGCCTCCACTTCGAAGAACCAGGCGCTCGACCTCATCGCCAAGGCCGACGGCGGCGGAAAGACCCGCGATGGATTGTGGTTCACGATGAACTTCAAGACCCTCGAAAAATACGCGCAGGAAACCTCCGCGCTGATCGATGAGAACGCGGAAGCGCTAATGGGCCAACCGCTCACCGACCAGCAGAGAAAAACGATCAAGAATGCGATCGCGATCCTCGGGGATCTCGACAGCCTGACTGCCCACAGCCGCCGCGAAGCGGGTGTGCTGAGGTCGAGCGTGCATTTCAAGACGCGCTGAGGAGTGGGAGAAATTCCTTGTCTGGATCATGGGTGGTATTACAGTATTACCCATGAAAACCATCACCTTCAAAGTCAGCGACGATGAGGCGCAGTTGATCCGTTCATTAGCGAAAGAAGAGCGCACGACCCTTTCAGAATTCTTGCGCCGCCGGGCGACCGGCATGGCACAACCGGCGGCTTTGCCACGGCGCGTTCGTTGCGAGTTCACCGGAGCGATGATTTTCGACACCAGTCCCGGACTTCCACCGCTCACGACAAAAACCGTGCGTGAGATGCTCGCCGACTTCCCGTGATGCGATATTTACTGGATGTCAATGTGCTGGTGGCTTGGGGCTGGTCCGATCATTCGGAGCATCGACGGGCTGCGAAATGGATCGGGTCGATGTTGAAGTTGGATGCCATGCTTTTCACCTCGGCGATTCCGGAACTGGGGTTTGTTCGTGTTTCGGTGCAGCGGACCGGAGGACATCTGTCGGTTTCGGATGCGGCCCAGACGTTGGCAGGAATGCTAGAATCTCTTGGCGAGCGGCATCAGTTTTTGAACGACGATCTAGTCTCGGTTGTGGACTGGCCTGATTGGTGCCATTCCGCTTCAAGAACCACGGACGCCCACCTCTTTGGTCTGGCGGCTCAACACGGGATGCAGCTCGTAACTCTTGATGAGGGTATACCCGGAGGATTTTCGATTCCCTTGGAGACGGAGCGAATTCAGGTGAAATGACCATCCTGCCATCCCCCTCCGCTCGTTCCCGCATCGCGGATTAAGATTGCCGTAAACCTGGTCACCTGGATTCGCGCATGCCTTGCACAAGACGCGGCGGAGAAGCCCGGAATCGTTGACGATTTCGAGATTTCGTGTATTTTTCGTGCGTGCCCACCAAGACCATCACACTTGAGCTGGATGCTTACGAAAAACTTCGTTTAGCGAAGCGTGGTGGTGAATCGTTCACGGAGGTCGTGCGACGCGCTGTCTTGGTGGATCCGCCTTTGACGGGTGCTTCGTTGAGGGAGTTCTTCATGAATGGAGGAAGCGGAGTCAGCGAAAAGTATCTCGATGCCGTCGAAGAAGCAGCAAAACACGATCCCGTCCCGGAGGACCCATGGGCTTGATTCTCGACACGAATTTCATCATCACCGCCGAGCGGGAGGCGAAGCGCGGGCAGGTAGGCCGGGCGGATCAATTTCTAGCAAGGCACCCTGACGAAACGCTTTTCATCACCTCCACCGTGGCGGGTGAACTCGCCTGCGGTCAATCGGCTTCCCGCCGGGCCGACTGGGAGCGCCTGTGTCGTCCCTATCCGGTTCTGGCATGGACCCACGAGGTTTCGTGGCAATACGGGGAAATCTATCGGAGGCTGGCGGCTCAAGGCCGGCTCATCGGAGCCAACGACATGTGGATCGCGGCCACCGCACTCGCGCACGGCATGGGCGTGGTGACGAATAACCAAGAGGAGTTTGAACGCGTCACCGGGTTGAGCGTGATCACTTATTGAATGATCTCATGGCAAGCATCGACCCCATCGCCACCGTCCATTCCTGTTTCGGCGGGAAATTCGCGGTGCCTCGGCAGCCGGGGCTTTGTCCGAGTGCTTGGGGGCGGTTGGTGTTTCATCCGGAATATCGCAGCCCGGAGGCGGTGCGGGGGATCGAGGGTTTTTCGCATTTGTGGCTGATTTTCGGATTTCATGAAACCTTGGGACAGGGCTGGAAGCCGACCGTCCGCCCGCCGCGACTGGGGGGAAACAAGCGGATCGGGGTATTTGCAAGCCGCTCGACGTTCCGGCCTAACGGGCTGGGGCTTTCGCTGGTGAGGTTGGAGGGAATCGATTGGAAAGCTGCCGATTCGCCGGTGTTGTTGCTCGGCGGACTGGATCTGTTGGATGGCACGCCGGTTTATGATGTGAAGCCGTATCTGCCCTATGCGGAGGCGGTGCCGGAGGCGGCGGGGGGATTCGCCGGGGATGCGATCAAGCGTCTGCCGGTGGAGGTCGCGCCTGAGGCGGAGGAAAATTTCCGGCGCTTGCCGGCTAGGTCGCGGGCGGTGTTGATGGAAGCGCTTTCGCTGGATCCCAGGCCGGCGATCCGGGCGGAGGATTCGGAGCGGGTGTTCGGAGCATCGCTGTGTGGCTGCAACGTGAGGTTTGTGATCGGGGAGGAAATTTGCCGGATTCTGGAAATCACCCCGGCGGAAGCTTCGGGGTTGAATGCTTAGGAAACCCGAAGTATTGCTCTGTGCATGAACAGGATTTCGGGAAATGTGGCGGGTGTGCTGTCGCTTGCACTCGTCTTGGCCCTGATTCCGTCCTGCCGGAAAAGCAAGGACACCCTGAAATCCGATCTGGCGGAAGCCGGCTACCAGCTCACGGCTGACGATTGGTTCCGTGCCAGTCGGGAAAATGACGTCGAGGCTTTGAAGCAGTTCGTTGCAGGAAAATTCCCCATTGATACCCGGGATGCGGCGGGGGATTCCGCGCTCCACGCCGCAGCGGCGGGCGCAGCTCAGGCCTCGGCCGACTATCTGCTTAACCGCGGTTTGCCGGTGGATCTGCGCGGAGGTTCCGAACGGACTCCGTTGATGGCGGCGGTGTTGGCGGATCAAACCGCGATGGTGCGTTGGTTGCTCCGCCAGGGCGCGGATCCCAAGCTCAAGGACAAGGACGGTTACCGGCCGCTCATGCTTGCGGTGCGGGAGGGGAAATCCGGCTCTGTCGGCGAACTCGCATCCTACAACCGCGAGGATCTCGATCCCGCGCTTTTGTTAGCCGCACTGGTCGGGCGGGCGGATGTGATCGATGCGCTGACCAATTTCGGAGCATCGGTTTACGCGCGGATGGAAGATGGCCGCACCCCGCTCATGATTGCGGCAGAGAACGGTCATGTGGACGCGGTGAAACTACTGATCGACATCGGTGCCAGCCGGTTCACCACCGATCCCGACGGCCACACCGCGGCGGACCTGGCCACGACGGCGGGGCACCCGGAAATCGCCGAACTGATTTCCCGCGACCCGCTGCCTGAGGAGCTTGCCTTGGAATCGCCGGAAGAAATCGCGGAATCGATGGACACGTTTGTCGATGCGGCGGTCGCAAAATCCCCCGGCAGTCCGAATCCGGCAGCGGCTCCATCAGTCGGAAGGACCACGTCGAGACCGATCGCTGGCGAGACGCTGAGCGGGCCGGTCGCCACCTCTGCTTCATTCCCGCTGCCGCCGCTGGTGATGCGGCATTTTCGCGAGAAGGAGATGCCTTTGAGCGTGAAAACCGTGCAAGGGGAGGTGGCCACATTGCGTCTCGCCGGAGCTAGCACCCGCGAGGTGAAGGTGCGGGCGGGTGACCGGATTCCGGGATCCTCAATGGTTGTCGTGCGGGTGCGGCGGCGGATGGAGGAGAGCAAGGTGAACCCGGACCGGGCCGCGGAAATCTCCGTGGTGGAAGTCCGCGATTCATCCACCGGCACCACCCGCGAGTGGATTGCGGGCGTCCCGTCCAAGGCGCATGATCCCGTCGCGCTGGTGGAGGATTCCGCCACCGGTAAACGCTATCTGGCTTCACCCGGACAACGCTTCACGGGGGGCGACGGCACGGAGTATCTGATTTCCGACGTGCGCCCCAATCAGATAGTCATTCAGGAAACCGCCAGTGGCGCGGTCCAGACGATCCCCTTGCGTGGTCCTCGCGGTTAAGATAGCGTCCGCCGCATGGAGTCCGACACCATCATCGACCATAGCGAGCCAGTCCGCCAGTTTTCCGTCCTGTTGCCTAACCGGGCCGGGGCGTTGGCGGCGATGGTGAAACTGCTCCGCTCGCTGGCGATCGAGGTCATCGGGCTGAGCGTACAGGATTCGCGGGATGCGACGGTCGCGCGGCTGGTGGTTTCGGATCCGGATGGCACCGAGCAGTTGTTCATGGAAAAGGGAATCCCCTACACCACCTGCGAGCTGATCGTCATCGCGATGCGTGAGTCCGGCCCCGGGCTTCTCCAGTGCCTCGACACCCTGATGATCGCGGAGACCAACATCGACTTCGCCTACGCCCTGATGCCCAGCCCGGAAGGCAGATCGATGCTGGCGATGCACGTGGAGGACTACGAATTCGCCGTGGCGGTGCTCCATCAAAGCGGATTCAAACTGATGTATCAGGAGGATCTCAGCCGATAAATTTTTATCCCGAGCGGATGCTTTCGAATCCCGCGGGCGTGGGACCGGGGACTGTCAGGTAGGTTCTGTTATCTTCCGATAGCTTTGAAAACCAATGGATGCGCCGTGTTTGCTTAAGAGGGCTGTATTATCTTGGAATGCGTAACATTCTAAAAAAGAGTCAGTTATAAGGGCTGGGAGTTCGAATTTTTTGAACGAATACTCACTCGGAGGGTCCGATAGTAAGGAACCCTATGAAATTTTTAACAACTGATTATTCATCCTTGGGAACGGTAGGGCATTATCGGATTGATTCGGACCGGAGGATGCGGATTGAAGAGTATCAGGGGAAAGTAGGGCTTGCCGACTTGAAGTCGGTGATTTCCGCGATGGCCTCCGATCCCTGCTGGTCGCCGGATTTTCACGGTCTGGTCGATTTCAGCGGGGCGACACTCGACTTGAGTGCGAACGATGTGTTGCGGTTGGCACTGGTTCTCCGGCATGAGGAAAACCGTTCGACCGGATGGTTGGCGTTTGTGGCTCCGAACTCGACGATTTATGGCATTGTCCGGATGCTCGGATATTGGTCGAGGAATACCGAGCGCTTGCAGATTTTTTCAAATCGAAACGAGGCGGAAGCCTGGTTGGACCGGAACGTCGACCAGGTGCCGCCCGGATTCATCAGCGAAGAAGAGATCGAGGTGGCGGCATTCCGGAATGCGGGGTGAGCCGGAATCCTCGGATCCAGCAAATCCCCGCGACCCGGGGCTTCTGCCCATTGTGGCTCCGTGAGTCTGCGGGGATTTGCTCGATCCGAGGGACGTGACCTCAAAACCGAGACGGTGGTTGCACGGGATCCGGGGTCCGGCTATCACCCGGCGTGGAAAGCAGCGATATGAATTCACCCGCCACTTGGCTGGTTCGCATTTCAGAGGTCTTCGAACCCTTCGCGAGCGAAATCGTCGCGGGCCTGAGTGGGGGAATTTCCAAGAAACTGGGAAGTGAGTATTTTCTGATTCAGATCCCGGATGCCACCATCTTGCAGAGATCGGAGGCCGCCAAATTCATCAGATGGAATCTACCGGTGGAACACGCGTGGCCGTGCAACCCCGAGAAAATGGAAGGATTCGTGGAAAAAGCCGCCCAAGCTATGGCCCGGAAGTTCGGAGCACGCGATCCTCAGGCCGTCTTCATCGGCCAACTCGATCCGAGCGCCACGAACCGCTACTACAAGACGCTCGCGTCGAACCTGCGGGGGCGCACTCTCCAGCTGTTTTCCAAGCAGATTGCGGAATTCAAGGAGGTGGAGGCCCAGGACCGCAACCGGCCCACCCTGTTCTGCCTCGTCGGCAAAGAAGGCCTGTTCTGCGGCATGCAGAGCCCGAAGGCTTCGAACGGGCTCTATCCCGGCGGCACGAAATACATCAGCCAGAATTCCCCGGACACCATCAGCCGTGCCGGTGCGAAAATCGCCGAGGCCCTGCATTATCTGCTGATGCACCGCAAGCCGCTGCGCAAAGGCAGCCACTGGCTGGAGCTTGGAGCCAGCCCGGGCGGCATGACTTCCGAGCTGCTGGCGAGGAAATACAAGGTGACCGCCATCGATCGCGCCCCCCTCGACAAGCGGCTGGATCGCCAGCCGGACCTGGTTTTCGCCCAGCTCGATGTCGCAGCTTTCAAGCCCAATTCCAGCATGCGCTACGACGCGATCCTCTCTGACATGAACGGCGATCCATCCGAATCGATCCGTCAGGTGGGCCGACTTTCGAAAAACCTCAATCCAGGCGGCCTGGTCATTTTCACCCTGAAAACCACCGGAATTTCCACGTTTGAAGAAATCAACGCGTTGTATCGGTCCGCCGTTGAATCGGCTGCCGGAGCCGGGCTGGAACTGGTCGCTAGGACCCATCTCACTTACAATCGCCACGAACTGACCTTGTTTTTTGAATCCGGAGCGTCGGCCGGGTCCGTTTCTGCCGCTTGACTCGTCATTCCCGATGTGAAAGCTCCCCAGCAATGAAACGAATCCTCAAATGGTCCGCGCTCGCGGCGCTGGTGCTTTCCCTGAATTCCTGCGGACTGCCAGCAGCTCTCGGCCGGTCGGCGGGCAGCCTGCTCAACAGCGCAGGCGGCCTGGCAAATGCAGCCAGTTCCCTAGGAGCGTTCTAACCCGGCTTTGCGCAAAGTCCGGATGCCATCCGGCTCAACGGTGAATTTCAGCCAGCATGTATCCGGCGGGAGCAGTTCGGGAAATTTGTCCGCCCACTCCGCGATGACCACTCCGTTTTCTTCCAGCAGCTCGTCCCAGCCGAGCGCCACCAGTTCGGCGGCGGAGTCGAGTCGATAGAAATCGAGGTGAAACACCGGCAGCCGGCCACCGGAATACTCGTGAATGAGGCCGAAGGTCGGGCTGGTCACATCCGCCGCCGAGCCGAGTCCCGCCACGAAGCCCTTGGTCCAGTGGGTTTTACCCGCCCCGAGACCTCCCACCAGGGCGATGACTGAGCCGGCCCGCACCTGCGAGGCCGCTTCCCGACCGAGCGCCTCCATGGCTTCAACTGATTCCGCGCGTCCTTCCATCCGCGCCATCGGAAGGCGGAACCACCGGGGAAGTCGATTTCAAAAAACAGATTCCATTTTATCAACGGCTTTTCTTGCGGTCCCATCCGTTTCCTGATAGGGACAGGCATGGTTAGAAACTTTGCCGCCGCCTTGTGGGTTTTCTCCACCTTCGCCCACGCCGGCGAGCCCCAGCCGCTTTTCAACGGCAAGGATTTCCAAGGTTGGACTTTCGACGTGCTCGATCCCGAAGTCAGACCGGAGGCCGTCTGGTCCGTCGTCGACGGAATACTGGTTTGTAAAGGCCGCCCGCCCGGCGTGATGCGCACCGTGAAGGAATATTCGGACTACGAACTCGTCGTGGAATGGCGGTGGGCTCCTGGAACCAAGCCCGGTAACAGCGGGGTGCTCATCCACGCGTCCAAACCCCGCGAGATGTTCGCCTGGCCGAAGTCCATCGAAGTCCAGCTCGCCCACGAGAATGCCGGTGACTTCTGGACCATCGGCGAGAGTCTAACCGTCACTGGCAGCCAGCCGCAGGGCCGCCGCTGGTGGAAAAAAGGCGGCAGCCAGGAAAAGCCGCCTGGTGAGTGGAACACCGCCCGAATCCGCTGCGAGCACAGGACGGTGAAAGTCTGGGTCAATGACAAGCTGATGAACGAAGGCTCCGGCCTCAGCACGGACAAGGGTGCGGTTTGCCTCCAAAGCGAGCTCGGCGAGATTCAGTTCCGGAAAGTCGTCCTCACGCCTATCAACTGAATTCCGTCAGGGCTGAAGCCAGCGTTTTCTGAATCCCGCCAGCTCCTCCGGCGTGTAGAAATGCCGGCAAACCCGGCTCGAATACACCTCGTCCAACACGGCGGCGGGGAGCTTCAAACTGCGCTTTACCTGATCATAAAGCGCCGCTTCCCCCGTCGCCGAGCGGGCCCGGGTATTGGGAACCGGGAAATCGCGGCCGAGCCCGAGAAACCGTCCCAGATAACCGGCGCCGTTGTCGGAGAGTCGTTCCAGTTTTCCGGCTAGCAGCTCAAAGCGTCCCCCGCGGATGATTTCGAAGCCGCTTTTCCTATCAAAACCCCGGCCGAAGAAATCGAAACCTAGCAAGCCGCCCAGTTCGCGGTCAAACCACTGTTCGGTGTAAGCCAGGCTGCCCAACACCTGCCCGGCCGCGATAGCTACCACCGCATCGGGCGGCAACTGCCGGACATCTCCGTCGGCATTGAGTAGCGCCGGATTCTCGAAAAGATCCGACACCGCCCGGGCGACCGGATCCCGCACGAGGGTGATCACCCGGATGGGTCTATCAGGATGAGACTCCATCCCCTGGCGCAATGCTTCCCCTTGAAGCATGTGAATCGGATCATGGTCCTCCTGATGCAGCTGAAGCGCATCGGCGACGCCTTCTTCCGAGATGAAATGGGTTTGAAACGACGCGTAACCGGGCAGCTGGCTGATCGCCTTGTGAATCGCCGTGGATCCGACTTTGCCGTAGGTGTGCGTGATCACGATTGTGTCGGAGCCATCAAAAGTTTCCCGGACCCGGGACAGTTCTCGATCGAGTCGTCGCTGATAGCGGCGTGATAGATCGGTAGGACGGATCTTGTGTTTCAGTCCGCGGATCGCGCGAAGGAGACGTTTGCCGGGAGAATCACTCATTGCCCTGGTGAAACGTGGGAATTCACCCTCCCCGCGAGCGAGTCGGGCACCATCGGAAATTCAGCGCCTGAAAGCGACGCGGGATTCTCAATCCTGGGGAGTCTCGGAAAAGGCATGATGCTACCGGAAGGTAGTTTTCCTGTCCATGCTGCCAAGGAAACTTTTGCCAGCGGGCGGTTCTCCTGTCTCTCTTCGTCCATGGACAGCACCCCTCAATCCGGCGTCTTGCGGCGGAACCGGTTGGTTTACCTGCTTCTGGCCATGCTGGTGATGGCGTGCGGACTTCTGTGGCGGTCCCGATCCGTTTCCCTGCCGCCGTTTCCCGCGAAATACGGCGGCGACGCGCTGTGGGCGCTGCTCGTTTTCGTTGGTTTCGGAATCCTGTTCCCTCGGATGTCAATCCTCCGCCTTGCTGCCATTTCACTGGGCTTCGCCTGGCTGGTGGAGTTTTCACAACTCTATCACGCGCCATGGATCGACTCGATCCGATCATGGCAAATCGGCAGGCTGGTTCTCGGATCCACGTTCAACTGGCCGGACCTGCCGGCTTACGCGTTGGGTGTGGTGATCGGTGTGATTGTAGACAGGGCGCTGTTGGAAGGAAGCGGCAAGCGGCACTCGTGACACAGGCATTCCTGCCTGTTCTTCGGGGAGGCTGAGGCTTGTGAAAGAACAGGCAGGAATGCCTGTGTCACGTCACCCCTTGATCTCCATCAGCATCTGCGGGTTGTTCGGGAATTTTTTCAGGAAGAACAGCAGGCGCTCCATCGCCTCGGCCGGGCGGTGGCCGGAGAGGCCGCGGCGGATGAGGTGGATCTTGTGGAGCATGTGGTCGGCTAACAAAAGCTCCTCGCGGCGGGTGCCGGACTTGAAGATGTCGACTGCCGGATAGATGTAGTTTTCCGCGATCTTGCGGTCGAGCACGAGCTCCATATTGCCGGTGCCCTTGAACTCCATGTAGATCGCCTCGTCGGCGCGGGAGTTCGTCTGGATCAGGGCGGTGGCCATGATGGTGAGCGAGCCTCCGCCGCGGGTGTTTCTTGCTGCGGCGAAGAGCCGGCGTGGCACTTCGAGCGCGCCGATCGTGATGCCGCCGGAGCCGGTGCCGCGGCCGCGGTTGTTCATGTTTCCGTTATAGGCGCGGGCGAGGCGGGTGATGGAATCCATGATGAGGAAAACATCCTTGCCTGCCTCGACCAGGCGCTTGGCACGCTCGATGGCGATTTCCGCGATGCGGGTGTGGTTGCGAGCCTGTTCATCATTCGAGCTGGCATAAATTTCCGCGCCGGGCAGGGCGCGGCGGAACTCGGTGACTTCTTCGGGACGCTCGTCGACGAGCACCACCATGAGATGGATTGCTTCGTCGTATTTCTCGCGAATCGCCTCCGCCATGTGGAGCAGCAGCGTGGTTTTTCCCGAGCGGGGTGGAGAAACGATGAGTCCGCGCTGGCCGCGGCCGACGGGGGCCATGATGTCCACGACGCGGGTGGTGAAGCGCTCGGGTGTGGTCTCGAAACTGATCCGGCGGGTCGGGTTGATCGCCTTCAACTCGTCGAAGTGCGGCAGCTTGGCGGCCTCCTCGGGCGTCATGTCGTTGATCTTGCTGATCTCGACAAGCTGCGGGCCGCGCGGGCCTTCCTGATAGAGTCCGTGGATCCACTGGCCGAGCCGGAGATTGTATTTCCGGATGGTTTCCGGAGTGACAAAGACGTCGTCGCGGGCCTGTTCGAAATTCTTTCCCGGGATGCGGAGGAAGCCGAAGCCTTTCGGAGCGAGTTCGAGCAAGCCGTCGGCCTCGATTTTCGGGCCGGAAAGCAGGATGGGGCGGCGGTCTTCACTGTCATTGCCCCCGCCTTGCGGGCCTTGGCCATCATGGCGCTGGCGCCCGGGTTGATGGGGGTGGCCGTGACCGCCGGGTGGATCCACGCGTTCCATTTTCCGCCGTTTGCGCTTGTCGCGACGGCGTTTGCTGCGGCTTTCCACCGGCTGGCCCTGACCGTTGCGCGGTTGGCCCTGGCCTTGAGGCGGGCGGTTGTGAGGTTGCCCTCCTTGCGGCGGCCGTTCGCGGAATTCCGGATCACGCGGCGGTGGGGCGGGTGGCAGGTTTTCACGGTCCGGCGGCGGTGCGACGGCTTGGGGAAATGGAATGGGCGCGG
>JBGSTM010000072.1:0-2495 GCA_041736495.1 Akkermansiaceae bacterium | reverse complement strand
GACAGGGTGTGGGACGAATTTTCTACCACTTCAAAAGTCACCACCACTTGGAAGTTCAACTTTCACGATGCTCGACAGATATGCCGAGCGCTCTGAACTTGCCTACAAGACTCCTGAGGTGATTCGGAAAAAGCTGCCTCGTGCTACCCATATTGGAACCACAAAGAGTAAGGTCCAATACATTGTCGAGGTCGATCCTTCCGAACGCTCCCAGACGATTTCGATTCGCGGAACCGCAAACAAAAAGAATGTATTCCAGGATGCCAACTTGCACATGGTTGAGGACCCGGGGTTGGGTATCGTGGTTCACAAGGGCTTCAACGCCGACACCAACGAAGTCTACGGCGAGGTCAAACCGTTCCTCGACAAGAACTACCGCACTTCCATCACGGGTCATTCTCTCGGTGGCGCAATCGCAGTCATTCTTGCGCTGAAACTCGAAAAGGACGGCTATGATATCGATAAAGTCGTCACTTTTGGCCAGCCGAAATTTACCAATGCAGCAGGCGTGAAAGTCTATGAAGCTCTTCCGCTTCATCGCGTCGTTCACCATCTCGACGTCGTCCCCATGCTCCCTCCTGGAAGTTGGGTTTCTTCTTCCAAGCATTCCTATGAGCACTTGGGACCCGAAACGATTGTGAACAATGACGGGTCATTCACTCATATTTTGGAGCACGATGCGGAGCGCCTCTCCGTCGGTCAGTTCTGGCGAGATATCAGACATGAGAGCCTCAATGACCACCATGTTTCAGCTTACCGGCAGGTGTTGGATGCGATCGCCAAAAAGCTGCGTAAGCCTGATCATTGAGCTTCCCGTTGTCTTCTTTTCCTCATGCGGTACAAACACCGCATTTCAAACAAATCGAAAACATCCAATGAAAACCAAAGACTGCACCCGCCGTCCATTTGCCTCACTGATCCGCTCCGCTCTTGGCCTGCTACTGATTGCCCTGTCGGTCGGTTGCGCCTCCAAATCCACTTGGAACGGCGAGGTCCAGGCGGACCGCAAGGAGCGGTTGACGCGTGGCTGCGTCTTCTACTTCGACGGCGCCGGCGGCGGGACAAAGAAGACCAACTACGCCGAGGGTGTGGTGGAAGGAATGCTGGAGGCTGGCTATCAAGGCGGTGGAGAGCTGCTTTCCTGGGAAACCGGCAGGGGGCTGATGGCCGATCAGGATGCCAGCGTCGCCTACAAGCGGGAGAAAGCCACGGAGGGGGCGGTGAAAATCCAGGCCTATCAGAAGGATCATCCGGGCGCGCCCGTGAACCTGCTCGGCTTCTCCGCAGGCACCGCCGAGGCCATCTTCGCACTGGAGGTGTTGCCGGAATCGGCTCCGGTGGATCACGTGGTCTTGTTAGGAACGTCGATCAGCCGTGACTACGACATGACCGAGGCTCTCAAGCGGGTGAAAAACAAGCTGTATATCTTCACCTCCACCCACGACCGGATGCTCGGCACGCTGATGCCGCTATCAGGCACCGCCGACCGCAAGTTCGACGACCCCGGCGCGGGCATCAAGGGATTCGTCCTGCCCGCCGGAGCATCCGCCGCCACGCGCAAACTCTACGCCGAAAAGATCGTCACGATTCCCTATTCCAAGAGTTTCCGGAAGGACGACGACAAGGGACATCACTTTGACAACGTGAAGAAGGAATTCATCCGCGATCAAGTGGCCCCCTTGCTGATGGGCAAATAAACATGCCAGCGATAAGCTTGCGGAAGCCGGTGGCGAGGCCCTGGTCGTGGATGTGCTTTTCCTTGGCCGTGAGCGGCTCGCGGCTGCGGAGCTTTTCGAGCACGTTGTAGATGCCGGTGAGCGTGAGGCCGGGATGCTGCTCCTCCAGGAAGATCGCGGCGCTGTTGTCCGCGCCCTTGAGTGTCTTTCACTCTTGAACTACGCGGGCCGGCTCCTACGCTCCGACTTGTGCATCCAGAAGCGAATGCCGCCACCGGCAACATGAACCCGTGACGAATGGAACCTGCTCGATCAAATGGTCCGAATCCAGCCGACGCTGAGGAAAGGCCCGTCATCTACCTGGTGGATGACGACGTCTCGCTATTGCGCGCCCTCGGTCGCCGGCTTCGCGCGGCGGGTTTCGATGTGGAAGCCTTCGATTCCGCCCGTGATTTCCTCGATCATCCTCGGTCCGGGCGTGTGGCGTGTGCGGTGGTGGATCTCCAGATGCCCGACTTGTGCGGGTTGATCGTGCAGGAACGGCTTGCTGCCGACGAGGAGTCGCTGCCCCTCGTTTTTCTCACCGCTCATGGCGACATTCCTTCGTCAGTGCAGGCCATGAAGGGCGGCGCGGTGGATTTCCTCACCAAGCCGGTGCGCGGCGAGGAGTTGATCGACGCCGTGAACCGGGCCTTGGCACTCGTCGACCAGGAACGCGAAACCCGTTCGTTGACGAAGATCTGGCAGGAGCGCTACGCCTCCTTGACACCGTGTGAGCGACGCGTGTTCGCGCTCATCGTGGAAGGCCTGCCCAATAAG
>JBGSTM010000051.1:0-2323 GCA_041736495.1 Akkermansiaceae bacterium | reverse complement strand
GGTGCTGAGCGGGTCCGCCATGGCCTCGCGGATTTCCTGCGAGGTGATGGTGATGGTTTTGGGAAGTCCTGCGACGAGGTCGCGGCCCTTGACCTCCATGGTCATTTCCTTGGGCAGCGGGGCGGCGGATCCGAGGCGGATCTTGATGTCCTCCGAGGTGCGCTCGCCGATCATCAGATTGTAGGCGCGCTTCATGTATTGGATGATTGCCTCATCGAGTTCATCGCCGGCGGTGCGCACACTGCGGGCGTAAACGATGCCGGAAAGGGAAATCAACGCCACTTCGGTGGTCCCACCGCCGATATCGACGATCATGTTTCCGGCGGCTTCCTGGACCGGCAGTCCCACCCCGATTGCGGCCGCCATGGGTTCCTCGATCAGGTAAACCTCCCGCGCCCCAGCCTGTTCGGCGGATTCGCGGACGGCGCGGCGTTCGACTTCGGTGATCCCGGAAGGAATGGCAATGAGCACCCGAGGATTCGACCGGCGACCCTTGTTCACCTTGCGGATGAAATGGCGGAGCATCGCTTCGGTGACCTCGAAATCCGCGATCACGCCGTCTTTCAGGGGTCGAATCGCGACAATATTGCCCGGCGTCCGGCCGAGCATGCGTTTTGCATCATCTCCGACGGCGAGCACCTCGTTGGTCCCCGCCCGGACTGCGACGACCGAGGGCTCCCGCAAAACGATCCCGTGGTCCTTGACGTTGATCAGTGTATTCGCAGTGCCTAGGTCGATGCCGATATCATTGGAGAACAGGTTTCCAAAAAGCTTTTTGAACATGGATGGTGTTGAAAATGAGAGAGTAAGTAGAAAAAATTGGATACTCTTCACCATCCGGACGCCGCGTCGATCCAGCAGGCACGCCTGAAAAAAAGTGGAGCGAGGACAGGATGATCGTGTGAAGAATGGGCGAGCGTCCGCATTCACTGTTGCAAGGTCAAGTCGGAATCCCGTGTTCCTCACTGCGGCCACCTTTGTTCCACGCGCTGAAAATCAATGAATCGCGGGGCGATTTCTCGGTTCGGGGTCGATTCGGCGAGCGGGTTTCGCTTTACCACGTCCACCCGCACCGTGCAGCTTGCATCCGTTCATGAAAATCACTCTCTACACCGGCGGCTTCGTCCAGACCAACGGCTATCTTGTCGAAACCCCTGATGGGAATCTCCTCGTTGACGCGCCGGAAGGCATCGCCGACTGGGTCAACCAGCAGGGTGTCCGGTTGGATGACGTGCTGCTCACCCACCAACATTACGACCACGTGATGGATGCAGCGGAACTCCGGAAGCTCGGGGCGCGCCTACACGCCTTCGCGGACTACTCCACCGACCTGACGCTGGAATCCGCCGCCCGTGCGTGGGGCATGCCGATTTCGGTCACTCCCTATGAAATCGATCAGCGGTTCGAGATGGCGGCCCCGTTGCGCATCGCCGGCCTTGAGTTTTCAATCGCCCATGTTCCAGGACACGCGCTGGATAGCGTGACCTTCTACCTGCCGGAACACGGAGTCTTGTTCTCCGGTGACACCCTGTTCGCCGGTTCCATCGGCCGGACGGATCTTCCGGGCGGCAGCACGCAGCAACTTCTGGATGGCATCGACCGGCATCTCATGATCCTGCCGCCGGAAACGACGGTTTTATCGGGTCACGGGCCCGCCACGACGATCGGACTTGAAGCTGCGGAAAATCCCTATCTCGGTAAGCGGTCAACAGAACCCCGCTATCCTACGGCGGCTGTTTGGGCATAAGCTGCCCGCCCTATGGATACCAATATCGACCGGGCAGCCGGCATCATCGTCAAATCCGATCAAACCGGACGCACCCGCTACACACCCGCTACACACCCGAATACAAGCGCGAGGTTCTCGCCGCTTTTGAATCCAGCAGCCTGAGCGCCCCGGTCTTCGCCATGCAATGCGGCATCAAATATCCCACCCTCGCGGCTTGGATCGGGGCGCGGAAACGGGGCGATCAAACCGCACCCCTCATGAACTCCCCCGCCTTCCTCGTTGCCGAGGTCGCATCGTCCGCCCACGGACCGGCCCTTGAAGTCCAACTACCTTGCGGGGCCGTCGCTCGCGCCTCGGATTCCGAGCAGATCCGTTTGCTTGCCGCCCTGCTTCGCCATCTCGCCTGATCCCGGCCGCCATGCTCACCTTCAACGGCAACCTCAAGGTCTATGTCGCCCTCGAACCCTGCGACATGCGCAAGAGCTTCAACACCCTCGCCGCGCTCGCCCGCAACCACCTCGGTCTCGATCCGCTCAGTGGCGCCGCCTTCCTCTTCACTAACAAATCGCGCCGGCTCATCAAGATCCTCTACTT
>JBGSTM010000285.1:0-25773 GCA_041736495.1 Akkermansiaceae bacterium | reverse complement strand
AGTTGCCCACAACAGTCCGCTTCTCCGACGAGTTTCAGTCCCATTCTCGAATCGGCCTGTCGTGGACAACTTTCAAGAGAGGCACGCCGCTTCGCGGTGGTTAGGTCGTAGTCTCACCCACGGATTTGGCGGAAGAGGCATCTTTCAAAACATACCTGAGTCGTGTCTAAATGAATGACAATTGACAAGGAAAAACTTTACGGCGATCAAGGAGGGGCAGGAGAAACAAATCTGAGTTGATTGGAAGAGTTTGAGGATGAGTGATTGAGAGATTGTGCTAAACAAAAAATAAGTAACGCCGGGGATTTCTGTCAGAAACAGACCGTGTGATTATTGTCTGTTAGTCTCGACCTGTCAGATCGGCGACTTGTGGCGAGACGCGCCATTCAGGGAAGTACGTCTAGCACCAGGACAGTCTCGGACTGCCTGAACCGTGGATCAGGTCAGTCCACGGCTTCGCCGCGTGCGATGCGCTGGTGGGGTGATGCGTTCGCACTTGTTCTATCCGGAAAAACTGTGGATAATTCATTTTCGATCATAAGTTCAAACAGACGGTAATTTAGCCACGGCGGTTGGAAATAGCTGCCGTGGGGGGCCAGCCCTTCACAGCACCCTTGCGGAGAGCGGTGGATGGTGAAACGTGTCGGGAGAGACCGGGTATTGTGTCCTGAAATCTCAGGCATTCACAAAAAATGGTTGCGCAGCGGGCGGTTATCATGCATTTTTTGGGGGAAACCTCACAAAAAGGGGTAATTAACTAAGGATTATGCTTCCCGAGCACGCACCATTCAGTCCCGACCAACGTAAGACGTTGGATTCGCTCCTTTTCGGCCTCGATCCCGTCCAGCGTGGCTGGTTGAGCGGCTTCCTCGCCGGGTCCGGCGCAACCGCCCCCGCAGTCCTGTCCACTCCGGTGGCGGTTGGGAAGCTCACGGTGATTTACGGGACGGAGTCCGGGAATTCCGAAGTGCTCGCTGACCGCACGGTAAAGGCTGCGAAAAAGCGCGGCTTCCAGGCAGTGATGAAAAACATGTCTGAAATTTCCCCGGCGGATTTGGCGAAATTCTCAAACCTTCTGGTGATCGTCTCGACCTGGGGTGACGGCGAACCTCCCGAATCCGCAGTTTCATTCTACAAGGATTTCATGGCGGCCGATCTCAAGCTCGCGGGTGTGAAATTCTCGGTGTGCGCCTTGGGTGACACCTCCTACGAGAAATTCTGCCAGACCGGGAAGGACATCGATTCCAGACTCGAAACCTTTGGGGCGACCCGGGTGACGGCTCGGCAGGATTGCGACGTGGACTACGAGGAATCCTATGTCGCGTGGCTGGAGGCCTCTCTAACTGCGCTGGCCCCGGCATCCGCCGCACCGATTTCATTCGTGGCGCCGGTGGCCGTGGCAGCCGTGGAATACGGAAAGAAGAATCCTTTCCCCGCCGAGACGATCGATACCGTGCTTCTGAACGGGGAAGGATCGGCGAAAGAGACGCTTCACCTGGAATTCTCACTTCTTGGTTCCGGGCTTTCCTACGAACCCGGCGACGCCCTTGCGGTGCTTCCGGTGAATGCGCCGGATGTCGTGAAGGCGATCATCCAGGCAGCCAAGCTCACCGGCAACGAGGAAGTCGAAGTGAAAAACGTTGGCCGCAAGCTTTTGGCGGACGCCCTGCGCGAAGACTACGACATTACCGCCATTTCCCGTGCGGTGCTCACCAAACTCGCCGAGGCGCTCGACTCCGTGGTCTTGCGCGGGCTGCTGGCTGAGGACTCGAAAGAGCAGCTCAAGACATACACCGCCGGTCGGGAGATCGTTGATGCCATCCTCGA
The DNA here is from genome assembly GCA_041736495.1 of Akkermansiaceae bacterium. Taxonomy (GTDB): domain Bacteria; phylum Verrucomicrobiota; class Verrucomicrobiia; order Verrucomicrobiales; family Akkermansiaceae; genus Luteolibacter. The sequence goes on along the minus strand of JBGSTM010000285.1, from coordinate 23,946 downwards.
TTTCGCTCCTAACGGACTCTCCGCCGAAGCGCTCACCGGCATCTTCCGCAAGCTGCCGCCGCGGCTTTATTCCATCGCGTCCAGTCCACTGGCCCACGCCGACGAGGTTCATCTCACCGTCGCCGCCGTCCGCTATGAGGCGCATGGCCGCAGGCGCAAGGGCGTCTGCTCGACCTATCTGGCAGACCTGGTGAAGTCGGGCGATCCGGTTCAGGTCTTCGTCCAGCCGAACAAGAACTTCCGCCTTCCGGCCGATGGTTCCACGCCGGTGATCATGGTCGGTCCGGGCACCGGCGTCGCGCCGTTCCGCTCCTTCGTGGAGCACCGGGCCGCCGTGGGTGCCAGCGGGAAAAACTGGTTGTTTTTCGGCGACCAGCATTACACCTATGACTTTCTCTATCAGCTTGAATGGCAGGATTTCCTCAAGGAAGGCCTGCTCACCCGCCTGGATGTGGCGTTTTCCCGCGACCAACCGGAAAAAGTTTATGTTCAGGACCGGATCATCGCCCAGTCCAAAGAGCTCTATGAGTGGCTCGAGGAAGGTGCCCATTTCTACGTCTGTGGCGATGCCAACCGCATGGCGCATGACGTGCACGAAGCGCTGATCTCCGTCGTGGAGAACCAGGCGGCCATTTCCCGCGAAGCCGCCGAGGCCTACGTCGAGGATCTTAAGAAAGCCAAACGCTATCAACGAGACGTGTATTGATCTCAAATCCGGGATTCCAAATTCCAAAATTCCATCTCCCATGTCAGAAGAAAAGAAACTTTCCGCCAACGAATACATCAAGACGCGCAGCAACTACCTGCGCGGCACCATCGAGGAGGGTCTGACGGACCTTTCCACCGGCTCGATGTGCGAGGACGACCAACAGCTCCTTAAATTCCACGGCACCTATCAGCAGGATGACCGCGACCTCCGCGCCGGCCGCCGCAAGCACAAGCTGGAGAAGGCGTATTCCTTCATGATCCGCATCCGCGTGCCCGGCGGCGTTGCGACTCCGGAGCAATGGTTGGAGACCGACCGTCTCGCCACCCAGTTCGCGAACGGCACCATCAAGCTCACCACCCGCCAGGCGTTCCAGTTCCACGGCATCATCAAGAGCAATCTCAAGCGCACCATCAAGGAGATCAACCAGGCCGCCATGGACACCATCGCCGCCTGCGGTGATGTGAACCGCAACGTGATGTGCAATCCGAATCCCTATCTGTCCGAGATTCACGCGCAGGCCCTTAAGGCCGCGCAGGACATTTCCACGCACCTCACGCCGCAGACGCGCGCCTATCATGAGATCTGGCTGGACGGTGAGAAGATCGAATCGAGCGAAGAGGAAATCGAACCGATCTACGGCAAGACCTATCTGCCGCGGAAGTTCAAGATCACCATCGCGGTGCCACCGTCGAATGACGTCGACATTTACGCGAACTGCCTTTCCTTCATCGCCATCGTCGAGAGCGGCAAGCTTGTTGGCTACAACGTCGCCGTCGGCGGCGGCATGGGCTCGACGCACGGCAACGAGGCCACCTATCCGCGCATCGCCGACGTGATCGGATTCTGCACGCCGGAGCAGGTCGTGGACGTAGCGGAGAAGGTCGTGCTCGTGCAGCGCGACTTCGGCGACCGCACGGACCGCAAGCACTCGCGCTTCAAATACACCGTGGACGACCATGGCCCGGACTGGATCCTCGCCAAGCTGAACGAGTATCTCGGTTACGAACTCGGCCCCGTGCGCGACTTCAAGTTCGAGGACAACGGCGACCGCTACGGCTGGACCGAGGACGCTAACGGAAATTCCCACCTCACGCTCTTCATCGCCGGCGGCCGCGTGCTCGACACGCCTTCCTATCCGATGCGCACCGGCCTCCGTGAGATTGCGAAAATCCACGACGGCGACTTCCGCCTCACCGCGAACCAGAACCTGATCATCGCCAACGTCTCACCCGCCAAGCGGTTGGAAATCGAGACCCTTCTGGAACAATACGGCATCAAGGACAGTCACTTGAAGAGCGCTCTGCGTCTCAACTCGCTGGCCTGCGTCGCCTTGCCGACGTGCGCGCTCGCCTTGGCCGAAGCCGAGCGCTTCCTGCCGGATCTTCTCACGGAACTCGAGGAATCGCTGGAGGAAAACGGCCTGCGCCATGACGCCATCACCATCCGCATGACCGGCTGCCCGAACGGCTGCGCCCGGCCGTTCATCTCTGAGATCGGCTTCGTCGGCCGCGGACCGGACCGCTACAACGTCTATCTCGGCGGCGGCTTCGCCGGCCAGCGGCTGTCGAAGCTCTATCGGGAAGACGTCGCCGCCGCAGACATCAAGCCGTTGCTCGCGCCGATCTTCCATCACTATGCCACGGCACGGAAGGACGGCGAGCGTTTCGGCGATTTCTGCATCCGCGAGGGCTATGTCGCGGCAACCATCCAAGGCCCGGACTTCCACAAAAATCTGAAGCCGGAAGCACTTGCTCCGGTCTAATCAAAATTTCTCCCAAGCTCCATCATGGAAGCACTCAAATTTGAAATTCCCGCAGCAGTTTCTCCGGACATCCATCCGGAGGAACTCTCCGCGGCTCTCGCGCCGCTGCGTGCGGGAGAACGGCTGCGCCTACTTTACGAGCAACTCGGTGACCGCCTCGTCGCGTCCACCAGCTTCGGTCTCCAGGCTGCGATCATGCTGCACCTGATCCACGAACACGCGCCGAAGATTCCAGTCGTCTTCATCGACACCGGGTTCCTGTTTCCGGAGACCTATCAATACGCCGAAGAGCTCACCTCGAAGCTCGATCTCGACCTGCGGATCTATCAACCCACCGTCTCAGCCGCGCGGATGCAGGCGCTGTGGGGAAATCTCTGGGAAGACGGCAAGGACGGCGCGGACCGTTACGGCCTGCTCACCAAGATCGAGCCGATGAACCGCGCGCTGCGGGAGACGGGAGCGGATGTCTGGCTCAGCGGTCTGCGCCGTTCGCAGTCGAAGACCCGCGTGGACCGGCCGTTTGTCGAGCAGCAGAAGAAGACCGTGAAGGCCTATCCGATCCTCGACTGGGCGGACGCGCAGGTGGACCTTTATTTCCATCAGAACGGACTTCCGCGCCACCCGCTGGCGGACAAGGGCTACGTGACGATGGGCGACTGGCACAGCACGCGGCCCGCGGAGAACGGTGATTCCGAATCCACCCGCTTCAACGGCGAGAAATACGAGTGCGGACTTCACCTTGACTCCGGCACGCCGGATTTCCAGATTTAACCATCAAACTGACAGCCGGAACCCATTACCCTAACCACCACTATCATGAACATCGCTGAAAACATGGTTGCCACTGTTGGCAATACCCCACTCATCCGCCTGAACCACGTCACCGCCGGTCTCGACGCCGAGATCTGCGTGAAGGCGGAGTTCTTCAATCCGCTTTTCAGCGTCAAGGATCGCATCGGCAAGGCGATGATCGAGACCGCCGAAAAGGACGGATCGCTCAAGCCCGGTGGGCTGATCATCGAGCCGACTTCGGGCAACACCGGCATCGCTCTCGCCTTCATCGCCCGCTCGAAGGGCTACCGGATCATCCTGACGATGCCCGAGAGCATGTCGATCGAGCGCCGCGTGTTGCTCCTCCTGCTGGGTGCGGAAATCGTCCTCACCCCGCGCGCCCGCGGCATGAACGGTGCCATCGCGATGGCGAAAAAACTGCTCGGCGAGAACCCCGGTTCCTTCGGCCCGGGCCAATTCGACAATCCGGCGAACCCGCAGGTCCACCGCGAAACGACCGCCGAGGAAATCTGGCGCGATACGGACGGGCAGATCGACGCGTTTGTGTCCGGTGTCGGCACGGGCGGAACGATCACTGGGGTCGGTGAGGTGTTGAAATCCCGGGGCACTGCGCGGATCATCGCCGTGGAGCCTACCGCCAGCCCGGTGATTTCCGGCGGCGCGCCGGGTCCCCACATGATCCAGGGGATCGGTGCCGGATTCATCCCGAAGAATCTCAACACCGAGATTCTCGACGAAGTCATCCAGGTTTCCAACGAGGACGCGATCGCCACCGCACAAGCTCTCGCTCAGCAGGAAGGACTTCCGGCCGGGATATCCACCGGCGCGAATGTCTGGGCCGCGATGCAAGTCGCCAAGCGCCCCGAATTCAAGGGCAAGCGCATCGTCACCATCGGTTGCTCGTCCACCGAACGCTATCTCTCCACCGCCCTCGCGGAAAAAGTCCGTGAGGAAGTGACGAATCTCGCGGTGCACGAAATCTGAGGTGACACAGGAGGTGAGGTGACACAGGAGGTGAGGTGACACAGGAGGTGAGTTCCTGTTAAATAAACCGCTGCAATTCTTTGGCGGGCGCATCCTCGGAGGTGCGCCCGTTTTGTTTAGGAGATGCGAATCATTTGGATTTTTTATGTGCTTGGTATTTCAAGGCGAGTGGATAGGTTTCGACGCTAGTTTCTCCCCCCCAGTCTCCGCACGATTGTTTCAAGGTGCGGTTTTTACCGAAAGGTTGGAGTTTCCGGATCACTTCGCCTTTTGTTATGAAACATTTCAATCATGCCGTTCCTTTGTTGTCGTTGATCTCATTTCTGGCGACTTTCGATCCTGCCCAAGCAGGGATCCTGGCATCCACCCACGGAGATTACTCGATTGCGGCCCAAGGAACGGCAGGCTTTCAATACGGCTACTACACCGGGGTCGAATCGACGGTGGAAACCGCCGGAACGGCGGAGTTCTCAACCGCGGGCGAAACCACTAGCGGTAGCGCGTGGCTAGGCAATGCGGGAGGTAACACGCCAGCACATTTGCCAATCGGGATGCATCCGGGACTCGCCGGCGGGGGAAATCGGAATCTAAACAGCGTGGTGCGGCGTTATACGCTCGGCCCGGCTAACGGCGAGTCCGCGCCTGTGGCTCCGGTGCGGATCGTGGGACGGTTTTTTTCGCTGGGCGGATCGACATCCGGTTTCGTGACGCTCGGCGGGACCGATCTTGCGTTCGGCCCGCAAGCCATTGGTGACGTGCCCTTCGATTTTACGTCGGCATCGCTTACTCCGGACACCACGATTGATTTGGGCATCAAGCCCGACGGCAGCGGCAGCAGCGACTGGTCCGGCATGGTCGCGTGGATCGTCTCCGGCGATACCGCCGTGCCGACAAACGTTCTTGCCAACACCAACACTTACAGCGCGCCCAATCCGCTGTCGGGAGCTCGGGCTAACAATCGGGGGCTCGCCTTGATCGCCGCCACCGACGGCGTGATCGGCGGGACAGTGATGACCAGTTTCGACACCGGGACCGGCGCGGGTTTTCCCTATCAGTTCGTGGGGCTGCTCTATCTGGAGCAGGCCGGCAGCGGCAAGGCGGCGCGTTTTGATTCGGTACGGGTCGACATGATGGCCAGCGGGGATTATTCCGACACGCCGCGCCTGTATTTGCTACGGCAGAATCTCGACCTTGCCGCGAGCAATCCAGCAGCGGACGACCGCTACGTGAAGCTGCCGGTCGCGGCCACGCGGATAGCGTCAAACAGCGCGGGACAGCCGGCCTACACCTTCGATCTCAGCGGCCTGCCCGCCGGGCTGCGCACCGGCTATGGCTTCGCCGTGGTGGGTGCCGGGATCGATGCCAACACTCCGATCTCCGTCTCTGAAATCAACGCGGCGGCGGTGCGGGTGGCGGATTCCGAAGTGATCGCACCGCAGCCGTTTTTCGTGGGGCCGGTGAATGGCCATCGCTACGGCCTGTCCACGGTGCGCGGGAACTGGGAACAAGTGGAGGCAAGCGCGGTTGGCAGCGGGGGGCATCTTCTGGCGTTGAATTCACCTTCGGAAAACGGATTTATCACAGACTCCTTTGGTTATACCGAGACGTTCTTCATCGGCCTTCGGCAAAACACAGGCAGCGGGAGCTTCTCGGAACCGGCGGGCGGTTTTGAATGGGTGAACGGCGATCCGGTCACATTCGAAAACTGGCATGGCCCGGCTGCGGGCGGCTCGGAGCCTAACAACTTCTACGGCGCGGGCGAAGACTACGCCATGATGGGATATTTTCACACTCCCTCGGGCACGTGGGGAGACGTGAGAACAGCAGGCTATCCCGAGACATCGGACTACCGCGGGATCATCGAACTGCCGACTGCTGGCACCGGGGAACGGAATTTCCAGCTCCCCGGCATCTCCGCGAAGTCCAATATTTTTGATGCCGGTCTCGCCTCTCCCACGCAGGGCGGGACTTTGCCGCCGTTCATCGATGTGAGCGGCTACGATGGCCAGCCGCTGACATTTCCGCAAATCGTTGGCGAGATCAACACCGCGGTGGATCGCCATGGTCCGGATGGCAAGCACACCCCGGGGCGGTCGTGCGAACTAACCAGCGTGGGCGGGATTTCCGGCTATCTGAACGGCAACAACACGCCGGCGCTCGTCGGAGTGTTCCTCGGCGCGGCGCAACCCGCCACCGCTCCCGCGCGGCTGGATTTCTCTACCAACGCGATCGGCGAAAATTTCACCACGCTCGCTCCCGCGCTCGGCCAGGTGTTTTTCATTGGCGACGGCGCGACCAGCGGCGGCATCGCCCAGCAATTCACGGTTCCCGCCGGTGCCACGCGGCTCTTTTTCGGCGTGCCGGATGGCAATAACGGCACGCTCTATCACGGCGCGCCGCTGGGCTACGGCGACAACAGCGGCACGATCAGCCTGCGTGCCAGCTTGCCGACGTTGTCGGTTCCAGTTCCTGAGATCACCGTGCGACAGCCGATGTTGACCGAGCTGCTGGATGACCAACCCGTCGGTGCTGACTTTGGCGATGTGCTTGTCGGGGCCGTGGTGGTGAAAACCTTCACGATCGAAAACACGGGCAACGCCCCTCTCAACCTGGGCACGATCACCAGAAACGGAACTCATCAGAGCGACTTCACGGTTGCCGGCCCCGCGTCCTCCGTGATTTTACCGGGAGGAAACACCTCGTTCACCGTGACATTTACTGCGGGTGCCCTCGGGACCCGGACCGCTGCGATCCATCTCCCCAGCGACGACGCGGATGAAAATCCCTTCGATATCGCCCTCACCGGAAGAGGAACCGCGCCGGAAATCGCCATCGAACATCCTGCCGGTGTGGATCTTTCCGACAACTCCCCGGGCAGCTTGAATTTTGGAAATCCAGGGCTGGGCGTTTCCGTGGTGAAGACTTTCACCATCAGGAATCCGGGCGATGCCACGCTCAACATCGGGGTGATCGCGAAAAATGGGACGCATGCCGGCGATTTCACGATCAGCGGCCCGCTGTCCTCCGCGATTCCTCCTGGGGGAGACACCACCTTCACCGTGACTTTCATCACCGCCGGTGCCGGTCCCCGCACCGCCGCGATCCACATTCCCAGCGATGATGCCGACGAGAGCCCGTTTGATGTGAATCTCATCGCCAATGGTGCCGCCACCGAGATCGATGTCGAAGAACCCGTTGGCAGTCCCATCGCCGACAGCGGCCCTGCAATCGCCTTCGGCAGCCATCTCCTCAGCGTGAATGTGGTGAAAACCTTCACCATCAGAAATCCGAGCAGCGCCAATCTTTACCTTGGCACGTTCGTCAAGAACGGGACGCATCCTGGCGACTTCATCGTCAACGGCCCGGCGCTGTCCACCATTCTACCGGGCGGAAACACCACATTCACCGTGACCTTTGCCGCGGGTGGTCTGGGAATCCGCACCGCCGCCATTCACATTCCCAGCGACGATGCGGACGAAAGCCCGTTCGACATCAATCTAACTGGCGTCGGCGTCGCGCCGGAAATCGCTGTCGAAGAGCCGGCCGCCAGTTCCATCGCTGACAGCGGTGCCGCCATCGCTTTCGGCAGCCATCAGCTCAATGTCAACGCGGTGAAAACCTTCACTATCAGAAACCTTGGCGGCGCCACTCTTGATCTCGGTGCGATCACCAAGAATGGAACCCATCAGGCGGATTTCACGGTGAGCGGTCCCGTGACCTCGACGTTGGCTCCGAACGCGAGCACGACCTTCACCGTGACCTTCGCCGCCACTGCGGTGGGAACCCGCACCGCCGCAATTCACATCGCGAGCAATGATGCCGACGAAAACCCTTTTGACATCAATCTCACCGGCGGCGGGACGGCGATTCCCGTTCCCGAAATCGTGGTTGAGCAACCGGCCGGCACCGGGCTGACCGATGCCGCCGGCACGGTGGACTTCGGGGTCGTCGAAGTTCTAACTTCTGCGACACGGACGTTTACTATCAGAAACACCGGCTCCGCTGATCTCACGGGTCTGGTGGCGACGGTCACCGGTGATTTCAACGCGGGAACACTGGCGGCGACCACGCTCGCACCGAACGCCAGCACCACGCTGACAGTCACCTTCAATCCGACGATCCAAGGAGCGCGGGCAGGCGTGCTGCAAATCGCGAGCAATGATGCGAACGAGAACCCTTTTGACATCAATCTGAGCGGTGTCGGATTTGACGCGGGATCCCCACCGGTAGGCATCCTCGCTTCCACGCATAGTGATTTCTCGACGGCCGCGCAAGGTACGGCGGGTTTTCAATACGGATTCTACGCCAGCCCTGATGCGACTACGGGTGCTTTCAGCATCGCAAACATGACGGTGGTGGCAGATGCGAACGGTAACTATTGGGGAGGCAACGAAGGAGGGACCACACCGGCGAACGATTACCGCAGCATGCATCCGGGTGGGGCGCTCTCACCCTCGGTGCGGCGTTACACCGTCGGCAGCGGCGGTGAGCCGGCGTTCACCGGGCCGGTGCGCATTGTCGGCCGCTTCTTCGATTTGAACAACGGAAACACAAATGTCTTCATCGCCGTGGACCCGGATGGCGACGGCGGGGCGGGAGCGCGGACGCTCGTGCTGCCGGCAAGCGCCGGGAACCCGACGCCGGGGATCGAACCCGTGCGCGGGCAGCAAGGCGTGAGTTTCGATTTCACCACCTACGTCACCCCGGGGACCACGATCGACTTCGGCGCGCTCGCTCTGGGTTCATACAATTCCGACAGCACCGGTTTGTATGCATGGATTGTCAGCGACGACACTCCCGTTCCCACCCACCTGCTCGCGAATTCGTTGGGCTCGCTCGACTTTCCCACCTCCCAGTCGCTTCAGGAGACTCGCGGCCTTGCCTTCACCATGGTCACGGATGGAGTGGTCAGCGGCACTGACCTGACGAGTGTCGATACGAGTCCGGGCACCGGTGTTCCCTATCAGTTCGCCGGTCTGCTCTATCGGGAAAACGCCGGCAACGGCAAGGCGACGCGCTTTGACTCGGTGCGGATCGACGTGATGGCGAACGGCGACTTCTCCGACACCCCCCGGTTCTATTTGCTGCGGCACAACTCCGATCCCGCATCGAGCAATCCGGCGCTGGATGACCGTTACGCGCGGATGCCCGTCGTGCCGCTGCGCGCTGCGGCTAACAGCGCGGGCCAGCCCTACTACACCTTCGATCTCACCGGCCTGTCGCCGGCGCAGCGCACCGGTTATGGTTTCGCCGTCGTGGGATTCGGCAGCGGTGCGAACGGCGCCATCGCACTGTCGGAAATCTCCGCGTCGGCAGTGCGGGCGGCGGATACCGCGGTGATCGCACCGCAGCCGTTTCTCGTTCTTGGCCCGGACAATCACCGCTACGGATTCGGCGTGGTCCGCGGCGACTGGGACCAGGTCGAGGCCAGCGCGGTTGCCAGCGGAGGACATCTCCTGGCTTTGAATTCATCTTCGGAAAACGAATTCATCAACGCCACCTTTGGCTATTCCGAGGTGTTCTTCATCGGCCTCCGCCAAATCCCGGGCAGCGGGACTTACTCCGAGCCGGCGGGCGGCTTTGAATGGGTGAGCGGCGACCCGGTCACTTTTGTGAATTGGCATGGCCCGGCTTTTGGCGGCTCGGAACCGAACAACTCCGCCGGCGTGGGCGAGGACTACGCCATGATGGGATATTTCCAGAATCCCACGGGCACCTGGGGCGACGTGACAAAGGCCGGCTATCCCGAAACATCGAACTTCCGGGGCATCATCGAGCTGGAAAATCCCGATGCCGAAGAGATGAACTTCTATCTTCCTGCTATTTCCGCGAAGTCCAATATCTTCGACGCCGGCCTCGCCGCCGCCACCCAAGGCGGGGTGCTGCCGCCTTCCATCAACCTCACCGGCTTCGGCGGTCAAATCGTGACTTTCCCGCAGATCGGCGGCGTGATTAACACCGCGGCGGACCTGCATGGACCCGATGGCGCGCACACCGCGGGCCGGTCGTGTGATTTATCCAGCGTCGGCGGAATCTCGGGCTATAGGAACGGTAACAACACTCCGGCGCTCGTCGGCGTCTTCCTCGGGGCGGCGCAACCCGCCACCGCTCCGGCGACGCTCGATTTCTCCACCAACGCGCTTGGCGAGAATTTTACTTCGCTCGCTCCTGTCCTCGGGCAGGTGTTTTTCATCGGCGATGGCTTCACCAGCGGTGGTATCGCCCAGCAGTTCACCATTCCCGCCGGCGCGACGCGGCTCTTCTTCGGCGTGCCGGATGGAAACAACGGCACTCTCTATCACGGCACTCCGCTGGGCTATGGCGACAACACCGGAGTTGTTAGCCTGCGCGCCTCCTTGTTGCCGGGCGACACGCCAACGATCGTGGATGCGGATTTTCCGCTCAATGGCGGCTTGCTCGATATTTTCGGCGGCAATGGACCCTACACGGTGACGATCCTCTCGGGATCGCTGCCACCGGGACTTTCCATTTCGTCCACCGGCATCGTCATCGGCACGGCGGGAAATGGCGTCTATCAATTCACGCTGCGTGTCATCGACGCGTTCGGAGTTAGCTCGGATCGCGCTTTTAGCGGCACGATTGAAAATCCGATTACGCTGCCGGGCGGGATGCTCGCGTGGTGGCCGGGCGAGGGCGCGGTGGGAGAAATCATCGGCGGGCATCATGTCGCGGTGGCCACTGGCAGCCAGTCCTATGTGGCAGGCAAGGTCGGTCAGGCGTTCAGCTTCAACGGCATCGACCAAAGCGCGACCACTACCGTGGCCACGGAGTTGATGAACCAGGTGCCGCTCACCATCGAAGGCTGGGTCAAGCCCGGCGCGCGCTCCAGCGGCAGCATCAACGACCCGCTGCCGCCCAACGTCATCGGCAATGACCAGGTCAACCTCGGTGGCCACGGTTTCGGCGTTCACATCTATCCGGACGGCTCGAAGTTGAATATCGGCGTGCAGGGGCAGGGGATCGATTTCCGCAATATTCCCGGCGTTACATTCCTGCCTGACGAGTGGGTGCACATCGCGGTCGTTTACTCGCCCGGTCAGGCGAAGACCTATGTGAACGGCCAACTCGTCGACACCGTCAGCTACATTCAGGCCCCCATGGAGGGCAGTCCGGTGGTGCGGATCGGCCGGCACAATGACGACACCGGCTACGGCACGCGCCGGTTCTTCAAGGGCGCGATCGATGAACTCAGCCTCTACGGCCGGGCTCTCGGCGACGCGGAAATCACCGCGATCCATCTCGCCAGCGCCGGTGGCAAAGCCCGCCATGACGTGGCGCGCGATTTCTCGAAAACGGCTAACAACGGCCCGGTGTGGAGCTACCGCTGGCTGTCGTCGTCCGCCTCGCTGGCGCCCTACGCTCCAGCGGCGGCCGCCAGCAATCTGCTGGGCGGGCCGACCCGGGCGAATGGCATCGATTCCTGGGGTGGCCCTTCCTACGTGAGCCATAACAGCTCGGACACGTCCGTCGTGATTCCAAGCGCTGGCTATCAGTACGACTGGACCGCCCGCCAGATCGGCATGTCACCCGGCGCGGCGAGCGAGTTTGCAGTGGTCCGCTGGACCGCGCCGCGGGCCGGCCGGTATGCGGTCTCCGGCACGTTTTTCGGAAGCGATACCCGGCCTAGCAGCGTCGATGTTCACATCTTCCACAACGCCGCCGAACTCAGCCCCGTGGACAAACGGGCGGTGAACTCGTATCGCGGCAATGGGGTTTCCCATACGGAATCGATCACCGTCGCGGAGAATGACACCGTGGATTTCATCGTCGGAGCAGGAGGCAACGGTTACTCCTACGACAGCAGCGGCCTCGCGGCATCGGTGGCGTTTCTCGCTCCTGCCGGTCCTGACCTTGCTTTCAATCCGAATGCGAACAACAGCGTCGTTTGCACCGCGGTTCAGCCGAATGGCAAAATCCTCATCGGCGGCGCATTCACCAGCGTTGGGGGAGTCCCGCGCAGTTGCATCGCTCGGCTGAACGCCAATGGTTCCCTGGACACCGGCTTCAATCCCGGTGCCGATCATTTCTTCGTGAATAGCAGTTCCGTTCACAGCCTGGCAGTGCAGCCGGATGGGAAAATCATCATCGGAGGACAATTCACTTTTGTCGGCGGATTCAATCGAAACTACATCGCGCGGCTGAATGCCGACGGCTCGGTCGATCCGGATTTCAACCCGGATGCGAACCTCGCCGTGCAATGTCTGGCGGTGCAGGCGGATGGCAAGATCATCATCGGGGGCGGCTTTTCCAGCGTCGGCGGAGTACCCCGCAACGGCCTCGCGCGGTTGGAGGCTAACGGCACTCTGGATGCCGGTTTCGATCCCAACGTGAACGCCGGCGGCACGGTGAACTGTCTCGCGGTCCAAACCGATGGCAAGATCCTCATCGGCGGATTGTTTTTCAACGTGGGCGGAGTGGCGCGGGATCGGATCGCGCGACTCACTGGCACAGGCACACTCGATGAGGGCTTCAATCCCGGTGCCAACGACGTGGTTGCCAGCATCGCGCTGCAGGTGGACGAGAAGATCCTCATCGGCGGGAACTTCACCAGCGTGGGCGGTCTAACGCGGCGATACGTCGCACGCTTGAATGCCGTCGGAACCGTGGATGATGGCTTCAATCCCGATGCGGACGGCTATGTGGGTAGCATGGCACTGCAGACGAACGGCAAGATCGCCATTGGAGGCAATTTCAACCAAGTCGGCGGAGTTCCGCGACTCCGCCTCGCATGGCTGAATGGCGACGGCTCGGTGGACGCCGGCATCGATCCCAACGTGATGGGGACCGTGAAAAGTCTGGCACTGCAAACGGATGGCAAGCTGGTCATCGGCGGCGAGTTCACGGCGGTCGGTGAATGGTCCGGCAACAACATCGCGCGGGTCGACAATGAAGCTGCCACGCAAAGCCTGATCGCGCCGTCCCCAGACCGCGTCGAGTGGTTGCGCGACGGTGCTTCGCCAGAGACCCGTCGGGTCACCTTCGAGCTGTCGACGGACGGCACCCAGAGCTATTCCGTGCTCGGCACCGGCAGTCGTATTTCCGGCGGCTGGCAGTTGGCCGGCCTGAGCCTGCCCGCGAGCGGCCACCTCCGCGCACGCGCCGCGACCAGTGATGGACGCAGTTCGAGCGGACTGGTGGAGTCTGTTAGCTCGTTCGGGGGCGCGGTCGCCCTCGCACCCGAGATCGAAGTGGAAGAGCATCCACTTGGCACAAGTCTCGCGTCCCTCAACACCGTGATCGATTTCGGCAGCAACCCCACCAATCTCCCCGTGGTGAAAGTGTTCTCGATCCGCAACACGGGGAATGACGGTCTCTTCATCACCGGAATCAGCAAGGACGGCGCGCATCCGGGCGATTTCACGATCAGTGGCCCAAGCGGCAACATGGTCGCTCCGGATACCAGTGCCTTCTTCACCGTCACGTTTTCCCCAGGTGCCGCGGGAACCCGCAGCGCGGCGATCCACATCGCCAGCAACGATGCCGACGAAAGTCCTTTTGACCTCAATCTCACCGGCACCGGCGTGACCGCCCTGGCCGCATTTGACAATACGATCGCAGCCATCTCCGGCTTGAGCGGTGCCAATGCCTTGCCCGCCGCGATGCCATTTGGCGACGGCGTGGAAAACCTCCTCAAGTATGCCTTCAACATGAACCTCGCAGGTCCGGATGCCCGCGCCATGACTGCTGGCACCGGCACCGCTGGCCTGCCAGCGTTCGCGGTGGTCGGGACCGGCCCAAGCACGGTGATCCGGATGGAGTTTGTCCGCCGGAAAGGCAGCGGCTTGATTTATACCGCCAAGCACTCCACTGATCTGGGCACGTTCGCCCCGATGACCGGCACCACCACCGTCACTGCGATTGATTCCCAATGGGAGCGTGTCCTCGTCCAGGAACCCTGCAATCCCGCCACCACTCCCGCCTGCTTCGGAATCGTCGAGGTCACTCTGCCATAGGATGACCCTCGGCAGTCCCGGAGAGGAAAATCATGGGAGTTGGCCCGGTTTCCTGGAATTCCACGTTTTACGGTTGCTGGTAGCGGCGTGATCGAGATCCGTCAGGTCTCCACTTTTTTAGCCAGACCGTGTGGGCAAAGCTTGCAGTCTCCAGTCCACAGAGGGCAGGGTGAGCACGTGTCAGATACGATGGAAAGTGCCCGCCGATGGAGTGGCTATGTGTGCCCGGACTGCCGGTTTGTCTTCCGCGTGCCGAGGGATCACGACGGCACGGGAATCGTCTGCCCAAGCTGTCGCCGGATGCTGAAAATCCCTCTGGAGGGAGACCTGCCGCCACCTTTGCTCGCTCCGATCCGGGATGCCGTGCCGCAGGATCCGGCGAGCCCGCCGGCATCGGGAAAAGAAGGCAAATCGCGTCGCCGCAGGTCCGGATCTAGCGGCGATCACTCGTGGGAACACGCATCCACATCGACCCATGGACGCCGCGGGGAACAGCGGAGAATGCGAATGCTGCTGATCGGGGGAGGACTGTTATTCACGGTCATCGTGGCGGGTGTCGCTGTTTCGATGATCGGTGGAAATGCTCCGGTCGTGGCCGTCAAGCCCGTGGTCTCACCTCCGGTCGCGAAGGATCTTCCACGCTCCGCTGCCGAACTTACCCGTGAGGCGGAAGTCCTTGCCCGCAAATTTCTCAATGCAGGAAACGTGGATGAAATGCTTGGCACTGTTAGAAAACCCGAAGTGGCCGGGTCACGGATGCGGAAATTCTATCCGGAAGGGAAGATCGAAGCGTCCGGCTTGTCACAGTTCAATTCCGGGGCTGGTCTGGTCACGCGTGGGAAACTCCATTCATTCCCCGTCCTGACCCGCGACCACGAGGAGAGGTCCCTTGCGTTCATCGAGACCCCGCAGGGGCTGAAGATCGACTGGGAAAGCTGGGTTGGCTGGTCGGAAATTCCGTGGCGGGAGTTTCTAGCAAACAAGCCGGCCGGAAGCCATGTCTTCCGCGTGATCCTCACATCCGTGGATTACTACAACTTTGGATTTTCCGATGATCAGAAATGGCAGAGCTACCGTCTGGAATCGCCGGACAGGGAGCACACCGTTTATGGATATGTCGAAAAGAACTCGGCTCTGGACGCAAAACTCCGACCCACTGCGGACGGACAATCGATCCTGATGACGCTCGCCCTGAAATTTCCGCCCGATGCCCCGTCGGACTCGCAGGTGGAGATCGAGCGGCTTGTCTGCGAGGGCTGGGTGGAGGAAGGAGGCGCTCCGTGATTCCGACCACGAATGACAAGGCATTGGATTTGAATCTCGATCCGATGATCTACGGAACCTTCGCCGAGATCGGTGCCGGGCAGGAAACGGGAAATTGGTTTTTCCGTGCGTCGGGCACCGCAGGCCTCGTGGCGAAAACGATTTCCGCCTACGACATGACGATGAGCGATGCCATCTACGGCCAGGCGGACCGCTACGTCTCCGCGCCGCGCCTCGCGTCGATGCTCGACCACGAATATTCAATCCTGCTAGAGCGGCTGGGTCCCAAGCGCGGCAGGGAGACTACCTTTTTCTCGTTCTGCAACACCGTCCGTGCGCGCGGCTGGAAGGACGAGGGCGAGTGCCATGGCTGGCTCGGCGTGCGCTTCCAGATGAAGCCGGGCGATCCTCCGTCCGACATCATTCTCCACGTCAGGTTGTTGGACAGCCGGACGATCGATCAGATGGAGGCGCTGGGCACCATCGGGGTGAACCTGATTCATTCGGCCTTCCGCCACCGCGGGCATTTGCAGAAGTTCGTGGAGTCGTTGTTGGACAATCTTGCTCCCGGCCGTGCCGAGGTGGACCTGTTGAAATTCACCGGCCATGGTTACGGCTTTTTCGACAACCGGCTCTGCGCCCTGCAGCTGGTGGAGAGCGGGCTAACGGAAGCGACGATGTTCCTGCCAAGCGGCGAGGTCGTGCAACCCGCAGAAGCGCTCTATCGGCACCCGGTCCTGTTGCTCCGCGGCAGTTTTGATCCGGTGATGAACGTGCATCTCGACATGCTCCAGGACGCTCGCGAGGGCTTCATCCAGTCGCTCAGCGAGTCGGAAAGGGGCGCGGCGATCGAGCTTTGTGAAATCTCCGTCCACAACCTGCTGCGCGGCCGGGGCGTGGATCCCGTCGATTTCCTCGATCGTGCGGACGCACTGCAGGCTCTTGGAAAAACCGTTCTTCTGTCCCGCTGCGCCGAGTTCCACCGCATCGCGGCGTTTCTCTATCGGTACACCAGCAAGCCGATCGGGATCATCCTCAGCATCGGCCTGCTTAACGAACTTTTCAAACCGAAGTGGTCGGAAAACCTGCCCGGTGGCTTGCTGGAATCCTTCGGGCGACTGTTCAAGGAAGGCGTCACGCTGAATGTGTTCCCTTGGAAAAACCGTCACTCCGGCGAGCTGGTGACTGCCGAGACGTTCCTGGCACCGGCGGATTGCGTGCATCTCTATCGGCATTTAATCACCAACAGCCGGATCCTCGGGATTCCCTGCGAGGACAGTCAGAAACTCGTTTACACCGGCCGGGACGTCTGCCGGATGATCCGCTCGAACGATGGTCGCTGGCGAGAGTTGGTTCCCGAAGTCGCCTGGACCATGGCCGAGCGTCACGCCCGGCTGGGGAATTCCTGAGGGCCGGTCTCACTCGCCGTCGTCTCCGCCCTTCGCCCCACGCAGGTGCGAGGGGGTTTTGAGCAGATCGAAGTCCGAGCCGCAATACATGCAGCAGAACCTCTGGGTGGCGATGATGGACAGGGTGGCGCTCATGCCGTGGTTCAGCGGATAGATCCGCCTCGCCTTGGAGTGGGGAAGGGCACCGGAATTGATCAGCGGCGTGCCCTTGCACAGCGGGCAGTGCGCGTCCCGACGCTTGAAAAAAGCGATGATCCACATGACGATGCTGAATGCGATGCACGACAGGATCACCTTCAAGGCCGCTGGATTCGGCTCGATCAGGAACATCCCCAGTGCGGTGAGGGTCGTGATCACCGCCATGAAATGCATCGCCCAGCAGAAAACCGCCACATTGAAAGGTCGGCTGGATGGCAGGGAGCGCGCCCGCAAGATTCGCAACTTGGCTTCCGGCAAGTCGCTGGTGCTGTTTCTCACTCGCAATCCCATCTCGCGGGTGAGACTCGTGCAGCCTCTGTTGTTTTACAAGTCTTGAATTCCCACAAACCGGAACCATCCACTTTTCAACCCAATCATTTCAGCGCTCTTGACCGCGGCAGGGCGGGCTTTTACGACTTCCCGATGACACCGCTTTACGAAGGAAAGGCCAAGCGCCTGTGGGCCACCGAAAACCCGGACACCCTGCGCATGGAGTTCAAGAATGACGCCACCGCCTTCAACGGCGAGAAAAAGGCCAGCTTTGAAAACAAGGGCCACCTGAACAACGAGATCAGCACGCTCATCTACGGATTCCTCGAAAAAGCCGGCGTTCCCACCCACTTCGTCCGCAAGATCGACGACACCAACGTCGAGGTGAAAAAGGTCACCATCCTCATGGTCGAAGTCATCGTCCGCAATCTATCCGCCGGCAGTTATTGCAAGCGCACCGGCGCTCCGGAAGGCCAGCCGTTTTCCCAGCCGATCATCGAGTTTTCCTATAAATCCGACGAACTCGGCGACCCGCTCATCAACGACGACTACATCCGCGAAATGGGTCTTGCCACGCCGGAAGATCTCGCCCACTTGCGCAAATCCGCGCTCACGATCAATTCGATCCTCACCGACTTCTTCGCCAAGTGCGGGCTCAAGCTGGTGGACTTCAAAATCGAGTTCGGCCGCCTTGTTTCCGATCCTTCCGTCATCGTGCTTGCCGACGAGATCAGCCCGGACGGCTGCCGCCTGTGGGATCTCAAGACCGGCGAGAAGATGGACAAGGACCGCTTCCGCCGCGACCTCGGAGGAGTGATGGAAGCCTACGAAGAAGTTCTCGGCCGGATGCAGGCGCAAGGATGAGTGAATTTTAATCATTGAAATTTTATCCCTTAGAGCCTAAATGACTCTCTGTGGACAAAATAAAAGCTCTTAGCCAGAGGAATCCTGTCGTGCTGGCCCGTGAGGTCGGGCAACGTCTGAAACGGCTGCGTCTGGCCAAAGGCTGGACGCAGGAAGAGGTTGCCGCGAGGTCGGGGGTGGCGGTTTCCACTTTGAAATTGTTGGAAGCCAAGGGTAACGGCTCGTTTCAGCGACTGGTCCGCGTCGCCATCGCACTGGGCGCTGACGGGGAGCTGCGCGATTTGTTTTCCAATCCTGCGATGGAATCCATCGAAGCGGTGAAGTTGTCTGAACGTCAGCGTGCTCCGCGCCGCCAGAATAAAGGAGGAGAAGGTGGAACTTGAAATCGTGTGGACCGGCAAGGCGGAGCAGCGGATCGGACGCCTCTATCAAGACGAGAGCGGAGTGGTTTTTTTCGAATACGACGCGGGATGGAGGACTGGCCGCCGCGAGTTGTCGCCGCTCTATTTGCCGAATGAAACGATCGGCGCGGTGACGACTCCCACTCCGGGGTTCGGTGGATTGCACGGTTTGTTCCAGGATGCGCTGCCGGATTGGTGGGGCGAGCGCCTGATGCGGCGGCATTTCGAGGAGCGCGGAATTCCCTGGAATCGGGTGACCGTCTTGCGGAAACTCGCCTGTCAGGGCGACCGGAAGATGGGTGCGCTGGCATTCCGCCCGGATCCGGATGGCGCGGATTTCAACGACGGCCTGTTGGCGGAACTCGCCGAACTGGTAGAGGCCGCGCGGGAAGCGATGGGGGGTGAGAGCGGTCACGTGCTGGCGGAGTTGCTTCGCTCCGGCATGTCGCCCGGAGGCGCGCAGCCCAAGGCCCTGCTGGCGATCTCGGAGGATTTCTCACAGATTCGCCTGGACGATCCGGCACCTGATGGATTTGCCGGCTGGCTGGTGAAGTTCGATACCGAGCCGGTCTTGCACGAGGGAAGAATCGAAACCGCCTATGCGGCGATGGCGCGAGCGGCCGGGATCCATGTGCCGGAGACGCGGTTGCTGGAAGCTGCGGGAGGTGCGCATTTTCTCACCCGCCGCTTCGACCGCACGGCGGATGGCAGCAGGTTGCACCTGCATTCCTACTCGGGCCTGACCCACACTCCCTTGCGCGATGGTCTGGAATACGGCGATCTGATGGCGCTGGCCCGTGCGCTGACCAACGACCAGCGGGCGGTGGAGGAAATTTTCCGACGTGCGGTGTTCAATGTCGCCGTCGCCAACGACGATGACCACGGTCGGAACCACGCGTTTATCATGGATGAATCGGGCGAATGGAAGCTGGCTCCGGCATTTGACCTGACTCTCGCCACCTATCCGTTAGCCTCGGGTTTCCGCGCGGCGCGGGTGATGGGGAAGGCGGGGGCGATCACCCGTGAGGATTTGCGAAAGCTTGGAAACGATCAGGGAGTGCGCCATGTGGACGACTCTATCAACCAGGTGCTGGAAGCCGTGGCGGCTTGGACCCGGCACGCGGAAGATCACGGTTTGCCCAAATCCGTGATTTCGATGGTCGGTCAACAACACGGGCTGGCCACCTGATCAATTATTTGTCAGTGGACTTCGACGGCTTTACCGCGGTCCGTTCGATGAACTCGATGATCATCCCTGCGACGTCCTTCTTCGAAGACTGCTCGATGCCTTCCAGGCCTGGCGAGGAGTTCACCTCCATCACCACCGGGCCGTGGTTCGAGCGTAGCAAGTCCACGCCCGCAACGTTGAGGCCCATCGCCTTGGCGGCGTTGATCGCCACGGCGCGTTCGTCGGTGGAAATCTTCACTTTCGCCGACGATCCGCCGCGATGGAGGTTTGAGCGGAACTCGCCGGGCGCGCCCTGACGTTTCATGGAGGCCACCACTTTTCCACCCACCACGACACAGCGGATGTCCGCGCCTTCGGCTTCCTTGATGAACTCCTGGACGAGGATGTTGGCATTGAGCCCCTTGAAGGCTTCGATGACGGATTCCGCCGCATTCGCCGTTTCCGCCAGCACCACGCCGACACCCTGAGTGCCTTCCAACAGCTTGATCACCAGTGGTGCGCCGCCGCACATCTTGATCAGCTCGCCGGTTGCTTCCGTGTGGTGGGCGAAGCCGGTGACCGGCAGGCCGATGCCGCGCTTGGCGAGAATTTGCAGCGAGCGTAGCTTGTCGCGCGAGCGGGCGATGGCGACCGAATCGTTGAGCGAAAAGACGTTCATCATTTCGAACTGGCGGACCACCGCATTGCCATAAAACGTGTGCCGCGCAGCGATCCGCGGGATCACCGCGTCGGCGATGAGTTCCTCGCCGTCCACGTAGATCCGGGGCTTTCGCGAGGTGATGTTCATATAACAGCGCAGATAATCCACGACCCGCACCTCATGTCCGCGCGCCTCCGCGGCGGTGACCAGGGCGTTGGTGCTGTAGAGCTGCGCGTTGCGGGACAAAATGAGAATTTTCATGCAGGGAAAAGGTGGCGAAGGGTAAGCAGGAACTGCGCCTGCGTCCAATAGTTGTGCCGGCCTGCGGTCAATCCCAAAAACACTTGTCCGGCCACACAGAGGGATATTCCGTGCTGGCGCTCGCGGGGTGGGTTTTCCATCCTCACCCGCATGAACCTCACCAAGCCCCCTGTGCCCCGCGCCCGGCTGCTGTCCTTCGACGGCGGCGGCATCCGCGGGCTCTTCGCATTGGAAATCGCCCGCAGGATCGAGACCTTGCTGCGCGAGGCGCACGGCAAGCCGGATCTCGTTCTCGCCGACCATTTCCACTACATGAGCGGCACCAGCACGGGCGCGATCATCGCCACGTTCCTCTCGTGGGGGCTGCCGGTGGACGAAGTGGTCCGCCTCTATCGGGAAAACGCGCGGGTCATGTTCACCAAGGCAGGCTTCGGCAGCATGCATAAAAACCGCTTCGCCGGGCAGCCGATCTCGGATTTCCTGCAACGCTTCTTCGTCGAGGACGACGGCTCGCCCGCCACGCTCGGCACCTCGAAACTGCGCACGCTGCTGCTCGTCGTCACCCGCAACGCATCGACCGGTTCGCCGTGGCCGATGTCCAACAACCCGCAGGCCATCTTCAACGACCGCACCCAGCCCGGCTGCAATCTCGATCTTCCGCTCTGGCAGATCGTCCGTGCCAGCACGGCAGCACCGACGTTTTTCCCGCCGGAGGTGATTGAAATCACCGACCAGAAGAGCGCGCAGACGACCAAACACACTTTCGCCTTCGAGGACGGCGGCGTGACCCCGTTCAACAATCCCGCCTACCTGTTATACACCATGGCCACCCTGCCGGAATACCGCCTGAAATGGCCGGACGGCAAGGAGCGCATGAGCCTGGTCTCCATCGGCACCGGCCGCGTGAAAACCGGCCGCGGCAGCAAGCTTGAACAAAACCTGCTAGGTCAGGCGATGTCCGTGCCCGCCGCGTTGATCAGCTCCGCGCAATGGATCCAGGACCTGCTCTGCCGCCAGCATGGCGAGTGCCGCCACGGCGCGCCGCTCGACAGCGAGCTCGGCGACATGATCCGTGGAAACCCCGACGCCGCCTTTCTCTACAGCCGCTATGACCGGACGATGGACGATGCCGATGTCGTCGCCGCCAAGCTTGTTAGCAAGAAGGGATTCACGCTCGACAACATCGAACTGATGGATTTCCTCCGCGAGATGGGATCCGATTATGCTGAAAAAAATGTCCGCCTCGAACACTTCGACGACGGCGTGACTGTCGCCTGAGCCAATGCCGACGCATCGATGAACACCGCCCCATCCTCTCCGCCGACGGGCCTCCGCCGGCTCTGGATCCTCGGCTTCGCCGGACACCGCTCGCTGCCGGATCCCGATGCCGTCGCGAAATCCATCCGCAACGCCGTGCGAAGTTTCCGCACCCAGGTCGATGGTGAGCTCATCGGCCGGTGCAGCGCCGCCAGCGGGTCGGATCTGTTATTCCTCGAAGCCTGCCGCGACGCGGGCCTGGCCTACAGCGTGGTGTTGCCGTTTTCCGAGGATCGCTTCCGCGAGGACTTCGAATCGGACGCCGCGTGGGACCACGCCAAGTCGCTGATCGACGCTGCGACCTCGGTGGAAATCGCGCCCGGCCACGAAGGCGCGCCGGAAGCCTATCATCTGGCCGCCCGCGAGGTGTTGGATGTTTCCGACGCCATGCTTTTCGTCTGGGACGGCCAACCCGCCCGCGGCCTGGGCGGCACGGCGGAAAGCGTGCAGGACACGCGGGACCGCGGGATTCCCTATCAGGTTATCGACGCCGCAACCGGTGCGACCTCGCCTTTCGAGAGCACGCGGCCGTTTCCCTGGTCGGATGCCGGCTTCGGCAAACTTCCCGCGGCCGGGAATCTGGAGGAACTCTTCGACGCGCTCGACCAGCGGGCCATGCAAGGCGCGCCCAAGTCCCGGATGCTTGCCGCCGGCTCGATCACGCTCAACCAGGCTGCCACGCTGGTTTACGGGGTGCTCGTCGCATTCAGTCTCGGAGTGGAGGCCGCTCCGGCCGTGAAATTCCTGCTTGTTGCCGTGGCGGCCGTCCTGCCGTGGATCGGCGCGCGGACGCGGATTCACGAGCGCTGGATGGAAGACCGCCTGCACGCCGAACTGCTTCGCTCACTGCTCGCTTCACACGGATTCTCCCCTCCGTTGCGGCCGATCGCAGCCGAGTTGTTTCTATCGGAAGCTCCGTTCCTTCGCAGCGCCGCCTGGAAACTCGCGGGTGTTAACCGTTCGTGGACCGAGGAAAAACAACGTTATCTCGCAGAAAGGCTCGACGGGCAGATCCGCTATCTGGACGCCAAAGGAAACCTCGCCTCACGACACCTGTCGAGGTTGATGATGCTCTTCAAAATTTCATCGCTGGGTGCATTGCTGCTAGGTGCTGCAGCCATCTTCAACGGACTCACCGGCGGAAAACCACCTTTTTTCGTCGCTTCCGTCCTGTTCAACTTCCTGCCAACCATTCTACCCGCAGTTGCCGCGTGGTGCTTGTCGATGATCGCGCTTTTCGAACACAAGCGGCGTGCCAGTCTCTATCTGCAAATGGTCGAGCGTCTGGAAATCCGCCGGACCCAACTGAACAGCGCGAGATCCGTCGTCACCGCCTCGGATGCCGTTGCTTGCTGTGAGCGGCTGTTACTGACGGAGCTGTGGGAGTGGAGTGATACCCGAGGGAAAAGGCGGTAGTTGGAAGAACAGGCAGGAATGCCTGTGTCACTTTGCGGCTGCGCTTTGCCGGATGAACGGGATGAGCTCGGGCCATTTGGTGATGATCAGATCCGGCGCGCACTCGCCGGGGCGGAATGAGTCGGGGTGGCCGGTGAAGAGGGCGGTTTGGAATCCGGCGGCGGCGGGGAGAATGTCGTGCAGGGGATCGTTTCCGATGAAGAGCGTCTCGTCCGGCGTGATGCCGCGGCCGGCGAGGCGGTCGGTTAGGATCTGGAAGAGAGCGGGAGACGGTTTGGCGACGCCGTGCTGATAGGAGAGGATGGTGAGTTCGGGAGCGAAGAGATCGGAGATGCTGCCGAGGGCGGCGAGGGTGTTGGACTGGGCGTTGGACAGCAGCCCGAGCGACAGGCCGGAGCGGGCGAGGATGCCGATGACTTGCTCGGCGCCGGGCATGGGGCGGGCGGGGTGCCAGGCGGCTTCGAGCGCCTCGACGAGTGCGGTGGTGTCAGTGCCGG
>JBGSTM010000281.1:0-3637 GCA_041736495.1 Akkermansiaceae bacterium | reverse complement strand
CGCCCTCGAACCCTGCGACATGCGCAAGAGCTTCAACACCCTCGCCGCGCTCGCCCGCAACCACCTCGGTCTCGATCCGCTCAGTGGCGCCGCCTTCCTCTTCACTAACAAATCGCGCCGGCTCATCAAGATCCTCTACTTTGATGGGACCGGCACCTGGGTCGCTGCGAAGAGACACGCTCCACAATGCGCGTATCGGTTTGTTTTCGAAAATCCTCTATCCATACCATCCGCTTTTCGGGAAGGACTGCGAATCCTTCGGTTCGGCTGGCGGCAAGAGGGACATGGTCTACGTGCGGCTTGCCGACCGATCGACCCGCGGCGTGCCCGCCTGGATGTTCGATCCGGTGGTTTGTGCGGGAATGAAAGCGGCTGACCAGCCGCTGATAGAATGCGCCGCTCTCGTCGGGTTGTCCGTCCTGCTTGAACAGCATGCGGCAAATGCCCGGACTGGTGGGCATGGACCCACTCGAAAGGAACCATGCGACGAGGCGGCCTGCGAAACGTGACGGACAGCTGATACTCGGGCTCGGCGGTCCCCACCAGCGGCAGCGCCTGCCTGAACCCAACCACAGCCAATGCGTCTCCCTGTTGGGCAGAATGCTGCTGGCTGCGATCAAAGCCACACACCAAACCGAAAAACCAAAACAGCCATGAACGACAAGATCACCGACGCGCACCGCGACCGGTCCGCCTACATCTACATCCGCCAGTCCACACTCCAGCAGGTTCAGCACAACGTTGAGAGTAACAGGCGGCAGTATGCCCTCCGGGAACGCGCCGCCTCACTCGGATTCAACTCAGTGATCGTCGTCGATGACGATCTGGGAATCTCCGGTGCCGGCACCCAACAGCGTCCCGGCTTCAGCCGTCTGCTCGCCGCCGTGTGCAACGGAGAGGTGGGCGCGGTCTTCGCGCTCGAAGCCTCCCGTCTGGCCCGCAACAACCGGGACTGGCATCACCTCATCGACCTTTGCGTGCTGACGCGCACCCTCGTGGTGGACGCAGACGGGATTTATGACCCGCGCCTGCTCAACGACCGACTACTGTTAGGAATGAAGGGAACCATGAGTGAGTTCGAACTCGGCCTGCTCCGCCAGCGTGCCCAGGAGGCCTATCGCGAGAAGGCGCTCCGCGGAGATGTGATGACCCGTGTGCCGGTGGGTTTCGTGCGCAAGGGCGACAACGGAATCGAAATGACGCCGGATCGCCAGGTCCAGCAGGCGATCCATGACTTCTTCCTGCGGTTGCAAGGAAGTTCCTCATTGAGACAGGTATTGCTGTGGCATCATCAGGAGAAAATTCTCTTCCCGGTGGCCCGCATGCGCGACGGCTGCGAGTCACTGGAATGGAGATTGCCCAACTATCAACAACTGCTGCGGATGGTGAAGAACCCCACCTATGCGGGAGCCTTCGCCTGGGGGCGCTCGGCGGCGCGCACCAAGGTGGTCGACGGCAGATCGCGCAAGACGGAGGGCCATCGTCTCGCCATGGATCAGTGGCAGGTCTTGCTAAAGGACCATCATCCCGGGTATATCCCGTGGCAGGACTATCAGTCAAACCTCGACAAGCTCGTGTCTAACCGGACCAAATCCCACCAGTCCAGCACCGGCGCGGCCCGCGGCGGCAGCGCCCTGCTCGCCGGACTGTTCCGCTGTGCCCGTTGTGGCCACAAGCTCAACGTGTCCTATCGTGGACGAGATGGCCGTGCTCCGCGCTACCTTTGCATGGAAGGCAGCCGCGAACGGGGAACCGCAACCTGTGTTTCGTTCGGTGGATTGCGTGTTGAAAAGGCCGTCGTCGAAATCGTTCTGGAGGCCTGCCAACCGCTGGGAGTCGAAGCTTCAATGCGGGTTTTGGAAACATCCCATGAAGAGCGGGACCAGAAACACAAGGCTCTCGAACTTGCCTTGGAAAAGGCGAGATACGAGGCAGGCCGGGCCCGCCGCCAATACGACGCCGCCGATCCGGAGAACCGCCTTGTCGCGGCGGAGTTGGAAAGCCGATGGAACGCGGCGCTCGTTCAGGTCGCCGAATTGGAAAGTCGCCTTGATGCGGAATGCCAGGCGGAACCGTCGCTCACCGAGTCACAGCGTCAACAACTCGCCACGCTGGGTGCCGATCTCCATGCGCTATGGGATGAGGCCTCCACCCCCGTGGAATTGAAGAAACGCGTCTTGAGAACCGTGATCAACGAGATCGTGGTCGACGTCGATCATGACAGCGGTCACATCGAAATGAAGATCCACTGGGCCGGCGGAGTTCACACACCATTGCGCGTCCGCAAGAACCAGCCGGGACAAAACGGCAACGCCACCGGTGCCGATGCCGTTGAACTGGTCAGGAAACTGGCAACCGGCTGGAACGACGGTCATATCGCGAGCATGCTCAACCGGGCCGGCCTGCTGACTGGAAAGGGCAACAGTTGGAATGAGACCCGGGTCAAGAACCTCAGAAGGGAAAACGCCATCCCCGTGTTCTCCAAATCCCAGCCCCGCACATGGAAGACCATGTTGGAGGCCGCCACCCTGCTAGATGTTAGCAACTGTGTCATCAGGACGATGGTCAGGAACAAGATCCTGCCTGCGAAACAGATCGCAAAGAGCGCGCCATGGATGATCGAAGACACGGATCTTCAGCTTCCCGCCGTCCGGAACTACGCCAAACAGGCCAAAACCGGCAAATCAGCCCCATGTGACCACGACACCCAATTCCTAAATCTATGACTATCAACGACGTTGCTTCCTGTCGCAATGTGTTGCGTGCCTCAAACGCCTTGAAAAAGGCACCTTCAGCTGGCCGAAAGACATCGAAGGCGACCGCCGCAAGCTCGTGCTCAAGCCCACCGCGCTGGCCATGCTCACCGACGGCATCGACCTGCGCGACGGCCTCCAGCGGCCATGGTATGAATTGCGATAAACATCAGATATCTCTCCGCCCATGGCATGCCATTTGCTTGTTAGCGCATCATCAGAACGCCCGAACAACAGATCGCCGAACTCTCCGCGAAAGTCGCTTCGTTAGAAGCCGAACTCGCCGTCCAGAAAGGCATCGTTGCGGCACTGCTCAAGCGCATCTACGGAGCCAGGAGCGAAAAGATGAGTCACGACCAACTCCTTTTGGAGTTCCTCGGAGACGAGGCAAAAAAGCCCGCCGCCGCCGCTCCCGCAGACCCAGGACCGGCGGCTGAATCCCTGGATCCAACAGAGCCAAGGGCCCGCGCCCGCCGTGTGAGCAAGCTCAGCGAGTCGCTCAAGGGCCTGCCCACCGTCGTGCGCGAAATCATCCACCCCGACGTGCTTGCCGCGCCCGACGACTTCCGCCTGCTAGGTGAGGAGACCAGCGAGCGTCTCCACGTCAAGCCCTCCACCTTCACCCTCGAGATCATCAAGCGGCTCACCCACGTGCGCAAAAACGAAGTGGATGCCGTTCCGCTCACCGCACCTCTCGCCCCCTGCCTGCTGCCCGGCAGCGTGCTCACCCCTTCGCTCGGAGCTTACCTGCTCACCCAGAAGTTCTGCTACCACAGCACCTTTTACCGCGAGCAGTGGAAACTCAAAGCCTCCCACGGCATCGAGCTGACCCGCAACCTCATGTGCTCCTGGCACGACCACCTCGCCGACTGGTTGCAGCCGCT
>JBGSTM010000268.1:0-3595 GCA_041736495.1 Akkermansiaceae bacterium | reverse complement strand
AACCGTCGCGGATGACGCCGCCGTCGCGGAGGTGGGCGGGCGGCTCGTCGGTTAGGGCTAGGGAGAGCATTTCCGTGAGTTCGTGGAACTCGTGGAGGCGGGAGCAGAGCTGCGGCTGGAGCGAGGGCACGTCGGGCAAGGAGGCGAGGTCCTGCTTGAGTGCGGGGATGTGCGAGAGGGAAATGCAGAGCGATTGCAGGTCGCGGGCGTTGCCGGAATTCTGGGATAGGCGGGAAGTGGTGCGCTCGATGTCGCGGATGCCTTTGAGCGCGTCGCGGCATTTTGATAGAAGGAAAGGTTCGGCTAGAAATGAGGCGATGATGTCCTGCCGGGCGGTGAGCGCGGCGAGGTCGCGCAGCGGGTGGAGAATCCAGTCGCGGAGGAGGCGCGCGCCCATCGGCGTGGCGGTGCGGTCGAGGACTCCTAGCAGGGTGTGGGCTTTTCCAGAACGGGAATCGACGAGGTCGAGATTCCGCTGGGAAGCGGCGTCGATGAGGACATGGTCGGCGCTTTCCCTAACGTGCGGTGGATGGAGGTGAGTGCAGTTTCTTCGGAGCTGATGGATCAGGTAGTGCAGGACGGCACCGGCGGCCCCACTAGCGGCGTGGAGACCGGCGCAGCCGAAGCCGTCAAGCGAGTGGACGTTGAAATGGTCCTTGAGGAGCTGCGTGGCGTGCTCGGGGAGGAAGGTGTAACCCTCGTAAACGAGGCAGTTCGTGAGTTTTCCGAACTCGGCGGTCTGGTGGTCCGGGATGAGCAGCTCGGACGGGGAAATGCGGGCGAGCTCGTCTTCCAGCAGTCCGAGATCGGCGAACTCGGCGATGGTGAACTCGCCGGTGGTGTGGTCGATGCAGGCGAGGCCGGCGGATTTCCCGTGGCGGCAGACGGCGGCGAGGTAGTTCGGGCGCTGGTTGTCGAGTAGTGCCTCGTCGTCAATGGAGCCGGGCGTGAGGATGCGGGCGATTTCGCGGGAGACGAGTTTGCCGGCGACGGGCTCGGACGTCTGCTCGGCGATGGCGACGCGTTTTCCGGCCTTGAGCAGGCGGGCGATGTAGCCCTGCGCGGCATGATAGGGGACCCCGCACATCGGGGTGCCGCCGCGCTTGGTGAGGGCGACATTCATGATCGGCGAGGCGGCTTTTGCGTCGTCGAAGAACATCTCGTAAAAGTCGCCGAGCCGGTAAAACAGGATGATGTCGGCAGGCAATGACCGGCGCATGGCTTGATATTGGGCCATCATGGGGGTCAGCGCGGGCTCGGACATGGCCGGAGACTGATGGGGAGGTATGGAAGAATCAAGAAGCGAGGGATTTGGAAAAAAGGTGGACAAACGGAGCGGGATGCCATACTTGGTATGGCATGAAGATGACGATGCATATCGACGAAGCCTTGTTGAGTAGGGTGATCGAGACCTATGGCTATGCCAGCAAGACCGAGGCCGTCGAAATGGCCTTGCGCGAGTTGGACCGCAGAGCGCGTTTCCGTGAATTGGGCAAACGCGGCATGGGCATGACTCCTGAGGAATTGGGTGATGCCGTGGACCCCAACTATGATTTGATGTCAGCCAGAGTCGCTGAAACCCCACCAAAGTATGGCAAGTGATGTCCTGATCGACAGCAACGTTTACATCGACCTCCTCAGGGCGAAGAAAGACGTCGTCACGACGCTTTACGAGTGGGCGGAATTCCGCAGCGGCAGCCTGGTGATCTGCGGGATGATCCGCCTTGAAGTGCTACGGGGGATGAAATCCTTGAAAGCGTTCCAGAGCATTTCAGCGCTGATGGACGTGATGATCAACATCCCCACCGACAACCGCCTATGGAACGAGGCCACCGACCTCGCATGGAATTTGGACCGGAAGGGGATCACGATTCCCGGAGCGGACGCGGTGATTGCTGCCAGCGCACTGCGGTCCGGTTCCGCGGTGATGACCTCCGACCGGCACTTTTCCCACATTGAAGGGCTGCAGGTCATCACCCCCCCAGCGGCTTGGTTTGCTTGATGCGAAGAACAGGCGGGAATGCCTGGATCACCTGACACGCTCCAACAGCCATGAGAGCAAACCGCTGATTGGCAAGCGCTCCTGCTCCATCGAGTCCCGGTGGCGCAAGGTGACCGTGTCCTTCAGATCGGGGTTCTCCTCGCCGAGCGTATCGAAGTCCACCGTGATGCAGAACGGTGTGCCGACCTCATCCTGGCGGCGGTAGCGACGGCCGACAGCACCACCGTCGTCGTAGTAGACGTTCATCCACGGTTGCAGTGTTTTTTGGATCTCTTTGCAAATGCGGACCTGCTCCTCGTTCTTTTTCAGCAGCGGGAAAATGCCGACCTTGATCGGAGCCATGCGCGGAACGAAACGCAGCACGGTGCGGACGTCGTCCTTGCCCTTGTCGTCAGTTAGTGTCTCCTCGTCGTAAGCTTCGCAAATGAGCGCAAGCACCGTCCGGTCGCAACCGGCAGACGGTTCGACGACGTGCGGCAGGAATTTTTCCTTCGTTTCCTCGTCGAAATACAACTGCGACTTGCCCGAGCCTTTTTCGTGCACGCCGAGGTCGTAGTCGGTGGGGTAGGCCACACCTTCGAGCTCCTGGATGCCGAAGGGGAATTCGTATTCGATGTCGTAGGTCTTCTTCGAATAGAACGCGCGCTCGCCATCGGGAATGTCGAGGATATGCAGCTTCTCGCGCGGGATGCCGATCTCACCGTAGAACTTCAGCCGCTCTTCCAGCCACTCGTCGGTGAGGCGCAGACCGTCGTCCGGATGGCAGAAATACTCGATTTCCATTTGCTCGAACTCGCGCGAGCGGAACGTGAAATTGCGCGGGTTGATCTCGTTGCGAAACGACTTGCCCATCTGGGCGATACCGAATGGCAGCTTCACCCGGTTGGAATCGAGCACGTTCTTATACTGGCAGAAGATCGACTGCGCCGTCTCCGGGCGGAGATAGGCGATCTGCTCGCCGGTTGCACCAAAATTGGTCTGCAACATCAAGTTGAACTGACGTGGCTCGGTGAGTAGCGAGCCGTTGTCGGGGTTGAAACGGGTGGTACCAATGACTTCCTCTCGGCGGTCCTCGACAAGCTCGATTTCCTTCGGCGAGATTTGTTTGTTAGCGAGGAACTCCGAGTAGTATCTGCGTGCGGTTTTGTGCGCCTCGCCGATTTCCTTGCCGGGGGCGACGAGAACCGCGAATTCACGCTGGATGCTCCAGTTGCTGGCCGGATGGCCCGCGCCGGTGAACCAGACGGCGGTTCCGTCCTGTTCGGGAATCTGGTCAGCGCG
This sequence comes from Akkermansiaceae bacterium, assembly GCA_041736495.1. GTDB lineage: Bacteria > Verrucomicrobiota > Verrucomicrobiia > Verrucomicrobiales > Akkermansiaceae > Luteolibacter. The sequence goes on along the minus strand of JBGSTM010000268.1, from coordinate 312 downwards.
GAGACGGGCTTTGGATAGAAGGCAATCACTCATCGGATCGGAAAAACCGCCGACATGTCCGGAAGCGACGAGCACCTGCTCCATCGTCAGAATCGCGCCGTCCATGCCGAGCACGTCGTCTCGCTCCTGCACCGTCTTCCGCCACCAGTAGTCCTTCAGATTCCGCTTCAACTCCGCGCCGAGCGGGCCGTAGTCCCAGCAACCGTTGAGGCCGCCGTAAATCTCCCCGGCTTGGAAAATGAAGCCGCGGCGTTTGCACAGCGACACGATTTTTTCCATGCGGGCGGGATCGGTGACATCTTTGTTGGCCAT
>JBGSTM010000246.1:0-17061 GCA_041736495.1 Akkermansiaceae bacterium | reverse complement strand
TCGATCCGCATCATCCTCCAGAATCTGGTCGATGCCATGGTCGCCGCCCGCAAAAACTAACTTGTTTTCCGATTGCGGGCGTCCTGTCTCACGACGGGCCGCCCGTTTTCATCTCTCGCACTAACATCTAATTTCCCAATGATCACCGCATCAATCGTCAAAGAACTCCGCGACAAAACCAGCGCCCCCATGATGGACTGCAAGAAAGTCCTCTCTGAAACCAACGGCGACATCGAAGCCTCCATCAAGCTGCTCCGCGAGCGGGGCATCATGAAATCCGCGAAAATGAGCGACCGCGCCGCCAACGAAGGCGTCATCACCGCCCGCGTCAGCGCCGACGCCACTTCCGGCCTGCTCATTGAAATCAACTGCGAGACCGACTTCGTTTCGAAAAACGAGAGCTTCCAAGCCTTCGTCGGTGAAATCGCCGACGCGCTCGCCGCTTCCGCAGCCGGCGACCACGAGGCCGCGCTCGCCCATCAACACGGCGAGCAATCCATCGAAGACACGATCAAATCCAAGGTCGGTGAAGTCGGTGAGAACCTGCAATTCCGCAAGTATGTCCGTTACGACGCGGCCCAAGGCGGCGTCGTCGCTTCCTACATCCACCTCGGTGGCAAGGTCGGCGTGCTCATCGAAGTCGGCACCACCAAGCCGGAAACGGCAGGCACCGACAGCTTCAAGGAGCTCATCAAGGATCTCACCCTGCACATTGCCGCCTGCGCGCCGAAGGGTCTCTCCCGCGATGACATCGCGCAATCCGTGGTGGACAACGAGCTCGACATCTTCCGCACCCGCCTTCTCGCGGAAGGCAAACCGGCGAACATCATTGAGAACATCCTCAAAGGTCAGATCGGCAAGTTCTTCGCCGAAAGCTGCTTCCTCGAGCAAGGCTTCGTGAAGGACCCGGACATCAAGATCTCCGGCCTGCTCGAAGCCAAAGGCAAGGAACTCTGCGACACCCTCACCGTCACCCGCTTCGTCCGCTTCGGACTCGGCGAGTAAAAAGTGACACAGGCATTCCTGCCTGTTCTTCATTCAAAAACGCCCGTCTCCCTCACCGGAGCCGGGCGTTTTTCCTATCCACATTCATCAAGGCTCTTTGTGACCGGATGAATCCAGTTGCCGCCTGCGGATCCAATCGGTTTACTTTGGCACATGGATGAAAGTCGGCAGTCTCCGGGAATCAAGTCAGGCAAATTCCTGTTGTTTCTCGCGGCGCTGGTCGTGATCGTCGGCGGATTGAAGATCGCCGAGCGCTTCTTCGTTCCGCTGTTGCTGGCCTTCTTCATCGCGACGGTTAGTTTTCCGCTCACCAACTGGCTGCGCGACCGCAGGGTGCCGGGCATCCTGGCGGTTCTGCTAACCGTGCTCGTCGACTTCCTGTTCATCGCCGCGGTCTTCCTGTTGGGAGCAACCCTTGTCGGCGATTTGCAGCAAAAATGGGACGAGCGGTATGCCGGACAATTTTCCGAGCAGATCCGCAGCTGGTCGGAATCCCTCGCCACCCAGTTCCAGCACTGGGGCGTGGAAGACGCGCAGGAAAAAATCCGCCTCGCGGTGGAAAACAATCTATCAAACTTACAGAACGTGCGCTTCGAGCGGATTCTGGAGCTCGGCACCGGTGTGCTGGGACATGTCGTCGGATTCTTCGGGATCTCGATCACCGTCCTCATCCTCACCATTTTCATGCTCGCGGAGGCGAGGACGTTCGGCCGGAGGTTCGAGGCAATCAACAGGGCAAGCGGTCCCAACCTGGAACGCATGCTCGGAGCCACCCGCGACATCCAGCGTTACCTGGCCATCAAGACGGTGGCCAGCCTTGCAACGGGAGTCCTCGCCGGTCTGCTCTGCTGGGTGGCGGGCTTGGACTTCTTCGTGCTGTGGGGCATCCTGGCCTTCGCGCTGAATTTCATCCCGGTCATCGGCTCGCTGGTAGCCGGGGTGCCGCCCATCGTCCTGGCCCTTCTCGTCTCGGGCTTCCCCATTGCTCTGTTAGTTGCGGGCGGCTACCTGCTCATCAACAATTTCATCGGCAACTTCATCGAGCCCACGCTCGTCGGCCGGCGCTTCGGCATTTCCACCCTTGTGGTGGTGGTCACCTCGGTTCTTTTCTGGGGTTGGGTGTGGGGGCCGCTGGGAATGCTGCTTGCCGTGCCCATCACCATGGTCATCAAGGTCATTCTCGATGGCAGCGAGGAATTCCGCTGGATCAGCGTCGCGATCTCCGCGGAAGCGCCCGAGACCTCAGGGGAAGCGGAGCCTGGGCCGCCGGAGAGGTGAACGTTGGGCGGCGGCGGACCCGTGAAAAACGAGGGGCGTCGATATTCTATCGACTGTTTCCTTCCGACATCCTGTCGGGAGACGCCGGAGAATGCCACCGGACAGGATGTCGGCTGCAAACAGCGCTCGGAACGAACGCGCCCCCATCAGCATCGCCACTCACACACGCAGCGCGATCTTGAGAAACGGTGCGGTGCGCGAGGTCTTGGACTTCGCGATCTTTTCCGGTGTTCCTTGGGCGATGATCTGTCCCCCCGCATCTCCTGCCTCAGGCCCGATATCAAGAATCCAATCCGCTTCGGCGGCGACGGCCATGTGGTGCTCGATGACGACTACGGTATGGCCTTCATCGACGAGGCGGTGGAGCACGTCGATGAGGCGCTGGACGTCTTCAAGGTGGAGGCCGACGGTGGGTTCCTCGATCAGATAGAGATTGCGCTGGGTGAGCGCGGCGTTGTTGAGGGTGGCCTTGGTGCCGCGGCCCTTGGTGAGTTCGGAAACGAGCTTGATGCGCTGCGCCTCACCGCCTGATAGGGTGGGGGACGGCTGGCCGAGCTGGAGGTAGCCGAGGCCGGTGTCCGCCATGAGTTTGAGCGGATGCGAAATGCGTGGTTGGGATTCGAAGAAGGCGGAGGCCTCGTCGATGGTCATGGCGAGGACTTGGCCGATGTTTTTCTGGCGGAAGTTGACTTCCAACGTCGCGGGATTGTAGCGCTCACCGTTGCAGGACTCGCAGTGGACCCAGGTGCTGGGGAGGAAATCCATTTCCAACTTCACGCGGCCGTTGCCCTTGCATTCCGGGCAGCGTCCGCCATCGGTGTTGAAGGAGAACCGGGAGGCTTCGAAGCCGCGCATGCGGGCTTCGGGCAGCTGGGCGAAGAGCGCGCGGATGTGGTCGAAGACTTTCACGTAGGTCGCCGGGCAGGAGCGCGAGGTCTTGCCGATGGGAGACTGGTCGACTTCGTAACAGGCCTTGATTTGTTTCTCGCCGCCGGTTTTGCCGAACGGGAGATTCGCTTTTTTGACGCGGGTGGTTTTGGCCTCGTTTTTGAAAAGCGCGGCGATGCATGAATGCATCAGCGAGGACTTTCCGGATCCGGAAATGCCGGTGAGCACGGTGAGCCGGCCGAAGGGGATGGCGGCATCGACGTTCTTCAGATTGTTGGCCGAGCAACCGGCGATGGTTAGGAAAGGATGGTCCTTGCCGACCGGGCGACGCGAACCGCGGATGGGATGATTGATGACAGCGGTGAGGGCGCGGTAAGTGGGGGAGTTTGCTAGTTTCAAGTTTTCAGTTTTCAGCGAAGAACTCTTCTTCTTGCTGGAAACTGAAAACTGAACACTAGCAACTTGCGGCGGCTTTCCCTGGTAGACGATTTCCCCACCAAGGCGGCCGGCTCCGGGACCGAGATCGATGAGGTGGTCGGCCGCCGCGATGGTGTCTTCGTCGTGCTCGACGATGATGAGGGAATTGCCCTGGTCGCGGAGGGAGATGAGCGTTTTGAGAAGAGCGGCGTTGTCGCGCGGGTGGAGGCCGATGGTGGGCTCGTCGAGCACGTAAAGCACGCCGCGGAGGTTGGAACCGAGCTGGGCGGCGAGGCGGATGCGCTGGGATTCGCCGCCGGATAGAGTGTTGCCGGAGCGGTCGAGCTGGAGGTAGCCGAGGCCGACTTCCTGGAGGAAAGCGAGGCGCTGGCGGATTTCCGGCAGAATGTCGCGGGCGATGAGCGTGTCGCGTGCTTCTCCGAAATGGATTCTCTCGAAATGTCTGGAAGCCACATCAATCGATAGATGACCGAGGCCGGAAACCGGTGTGCCCTGGAGCTGGACGGCTGAGGCGACCGGATTCAGGCGAGAGCCGTGGCAGGCTGGACAATCGACGAGCTCAACGTCGTCCATGCGCTCGATGGCGCGGTCGGCGTCCATTTCGGCTTCCAGCACGGAATCGAAGCGCGAGGTGTCGAGGTGCCTGCGGCGTTTCGGGACGCGGCCGTGGCCGCGGCATTCCTCGCACCAGCCGTGCGGGGAGTTGAAGGAGAACAGGCGCGGGTCGAGTTCCTCGAAGGATTTGTTGCAGGACGGACAACTGGATTTGGTGGAGAGAAGGGTGAACTTCTTGTCGGCGGTGAAGAGCTTGATGAGGCCTTTGCCGATTTCGAGGGCGCGTTCGATTGACGATTGAAGATTGTTGATTTTCGATTTTTGAATATCTGAGATGACGACGTCGATGTCGTGCTCCTTGAAGCGTTCGAGGCGGGTGAAGCCTTCGGCGTCCTTGAATTGTTTGTCGACGAGCAGGCGGGTGAAGCCTTGTTTGAGCGCCCACTCGGCGATCTCGTTGTGGAAGCCCTTTTTGCCGCGGATGAGCGGGGCTAACAAAGTGACGGGGCCCTTTTTGAGATGGCCGCGGATGGTGTTCTCGATGGCGGATAGGGATTGCTTTTCCACGGGCACCTGGCAGTCCGGGCAGTAGAGGGTGCCGAGTTTCGAATAAAGGAGGCGGACGAAGTTCCAGACTTCCGTGACGGTGGCGACGGTGGATTTTCCGCCGCCCTGCGAGACGCGTTGTTCGATGGCGACGGTGGGCGGGAGGCCCTGGAGTTGGTCGATCTCGGGTTTTTCCAACTGCTCGGCGAACTGCCGGGCATAGGCGGACATGGAATCAAGGAAGCGGCGCTGGCCTTCGGCGAAGAGGATGTCGAACGCGAGGGTGGACTTGCCGGATCCTGATAGTCCGGATATGACGACGAGCTGATCGCGCGGGATGTCGACGGAGATGTTTTTGAGGTTGTGGTGGCGGGCACCGCGCAGGGTGATGGAGTTGGAAGTGATCAGTGACGAGTGAGCAGTGATCAGAGAAGAGGAAGAGCCGGATGAATCCAGCGGTCTTTTCAGAGCCTGTTTCAGGAAACGGGCGGTGGGGGTGTCTGACTTGGCGACGGTTTCGGGCGGGCCTTGAGCGACTAACTGGCCGCCGTGTTTGCCGGCTTCGGGGCCGAGGTCGAGGATCCAGTCGGCGGATTTGATGACGTCCAGGTTGTGCTCGATGACGAGCAGGGAGTGGCCGGAATCCACCAGTTTCTGGAAGACGGTCAGGAGATTTTCGATGTCGGAGAAATGGAGGCCGGTGGTGGGTTCGTCCAGGATGAGGAGCTTGGATTGGCTGGGACTGGAAGTCCCAGCCACTGAGAGGAGTTGGCAGAGTTTGAGGCGCTGGGCTTCGCCGCCGGAAAGGGTGTTGAGGGGCTGGCCGAGTTTGAGGTAACCAAGACCGACTTCGATGAGAGGCGATAGGAGCTTGATGATCTGCTGGTGGCGCTTGGCGTGGGCGGGAGGGAGGCCGGCGGTTTCGGAATAGAAGACGACGGCATCGACGACGGTTAGATCGAGGATGTCGTAGATGGATTTTCCGAGGTAGTGGAAATCAAGAGTGGAGGATTTGTAGCGCTTGCCGTTGCAGTCCGGGCAGGTGACGTAGAGGTCGGACAGGAACTGCATCTCGACTTTTTCAAAGCCGTTTCCGGCGCAGCGGTCGCAGCGGCCGGCTCCGGAGTTGAAGGAGAAGAAGCCGGTGTTGAGTTCGCGGGCCTTGGCCTCGGGGGTGCAGGCGAAGAGCTGGCGGATGGGATCGAAGGCACCGAGGAAAACAGCGGGCGTGGACCGCGGGGTGCGGGCGACTGCGGTTTGGTCGACGAGTTCGACACCGCCGAGATGTTGGGATCCTTTGAGGTCTTTGATCGGCGCGGCGTCGCCTTCCGCCTCCTGACCGAGCTTGCGGGCGAGGTTCAGATAGAGAACGTCGTGGGCGAAGGTGGATTTCCCGGAACCGGAGACTCCGGTTAGGACGGTGAAGAGGCCGAGCGGGAGATCGACATCGAGTTTTCTGAGGTTGTGGCGGGTGGCTCCGCGGATGGAGAGGAGTTTTTTGGTGGGCTTGCGGCGGGTGGCGGGGATGGCGATGGATTTTTCGCCGGTGAGCCAAGGCAATGTGCCGTGGATGGGAGATTGACCGACGATTGAGGATTCTTGATTTGTGAGTTTTGATTTGTTGGAAGCGGGCGTTCCGCTGGGGATCCCCTGATAGATGAGGGTGCCGCCGAAGGAACCTGCTCCGGGACCGAGGTCCACGAGATGGTCGGCGGCCTGCATGACGGTTTGCTCGTGCTCGACGACGACGAGGGTGTTGCCCTTGTCGCGGAGGCCGTGCATAACGCCGACGAGGCGGTCGATGTCGCGCGGGTGGAGGCCGACGGTGGGTTCGTCGAGGACGAAAAGGGTGCCGGTGAGGGCGGCACCGAGGCAGGTGGTTAGGTTGACGCGTTCCACCTCGCCGCCGGAGAGCGTGCGGGTGGTGCGGTCGAGGGTGAGGTAGCCGAGGCCGACCTGGTCGAGGTAGCTGAGGCGGGAGAAGATTTCGGTGACGACGAGGTCGAGGGTGGGGTCTTTGGATTTGAAATCCGAAATTTGAGATTTGAGATCGGCGAACCAGGCTAGCAAGTCGGAGATGGAGAGGGCCCAGAGTTCGGGGAGGGTTTTGCCGCTGACTTTGAAGCAGAGGGACTCGGGCTGGAGGCGTTTTCCCCGGCAGGCGGAGCAGGTCGTGTAGGAGCGGTAGCGGCTGAGAAAGACGCGGACGTGCATCTTGTAGGCCCTGGCTTCCATCCAGTCGAAGAAGCCCTTGATGCCATACCAGCTGCCGGACTGCCAGAGGTCCTCGAGCTCGTCGGGAGTCAGGTCGTCGGTTCTACGGTCGCCGTAGTAGATCCATTCCTGCTCGTCCTCGGAGAGGTCCTCGAAGGGGCATTTGAGGTCGATGTCACGCTCCCTACAGTTTCTGACGAGATCGCGCTGGCACTCGTCGCCACGCTCGCCTTGGAAGGGCTTGATGGCTCCCTGGGCGATGGAGAGGGATTTGTCGGGGATGGTTTTTTCCAGGTCGATGCCGATGATGCGGCCGAAGCCGCGGCATTTCGGGCAGGCACCTAACGGTGAGTTGAAGGAGAAGAGGGCGGCGGTGGGTTTGCGGAGGGTGAAGCCGGTTTTCGGGTTGGTCCAGGTGGTGGAGAAGGTACGGGCAGAACAGGCAGGAATACCTGTGTCACTGATGGTGGCGTGGCCTTTGCCGAGGGTGAAGGCGGCTTCGAGGGCTTCGAGGAGGCGGGAGTGGTTGTCGGGTGTTAGGGTGAGGCGGTCTTGGATGATCTGGATGACTGGCGAAATAAATTTCGCGGTCCGTGGCTCGTCGGTGCGGATGATTTGACCGTCGAAGAGGATGCGGAGGTAGCCTTGCGCATTGAGGAAGGGGAGGATGTCTTCGGATTTGGAATCGGGCGGGATGGGGATGGGGAAGGTGACGAGGATGGGTTTTCCCGCGAGGGTTTCGCTGGCCCATGCGGCGGCGGATTCCGGGGAGTCGGGTTGGATGGTTTCGCCGGTGTTAGGATCGTAGCCGGTGGCGAGGCGGGCGAAGAGGAGCTTGAGGTAGTCGTTGATCTCGGTGAGCGTGCCGACGGTCGAGCGGGTGGTGCGGACGTGGTTTTTCTGCTCGATGGCAATGGCGGGCGGGATGCCGTCGATGTGATCGACGGCGGGCTTGTCCATGCGGTCGAAGAACTGCCGGACATAGGGGGAGAACGTCTCGACGTAGCGGCGCTGACCCTCGGCGTAGAGCGTGTGGAAGGCGAGCGAGGACTTCCCGGAGCCGGACGGACCGGTGACAACGGTCAGTTTTCCAAGCGGGATATCCAGGTCGAAGCCTTGGAGATTGTGTTGGCGGCAGCCGCGGAGGAGAATGGCTGGCTGGGTCGGGCGGGATGGGGAATTCTTGTCTACCTTGGGCACGTCGGAGGGTAGGCGGGAACGTCGGCTTCGCCAGCGGAAGAATGCCGGACGTGGGCAAAAATTTCCGGTTTATCTGTCGCCCGAAGTCGTGGAACCGCGCATCAGGTCCATGAAATATTCCGGAGACTCCTTCGCGTTGGCGATTTCCTGTTCGATCAGGGCGACGGCTCCTTCGTCTTTCTCGGCTTTGAGCCGGTCGACCTGCTTGTTCAGCCCGCCAATGTAGGTGGTGCAAAGCTGGGCCATTTCGGTTTTTAACTTCTCATCCAGGTCGGTTTGCTTCTCAAGGTGTTCGCTGTATGATTTGAACGCATCGGGATAGTTGGAAAGCTGACCGGAAAAGACCTCCGGGATGCGGTTGCCCGCCTTGCGCCAGTCTTCGACATCCGTGCTCAGGATTTTCTCAGCGGTGTTCCGGTCATAATGCATTTTCCGAAGGATGCGACCGAGTTCCCGCTGGAGGCTCGTGACATTGTCTTCAAGTTTTTCCTCGTAGCTGGTGATCAAAGGCTTGGCACGATCCTGCATGGTGGTCCGGCCACGCGCGAACATTCCTGCAACATCGAATTTCGGAGCTACCTGCTCCTGAGACGGGGTGACAACTTCAGGCGCCACGGGCTCCTCGGGAGTCATTTCCGGTTCCGCAGTCGACTCGGGATCGATCAACGGAGGTGGAGTGGTTTCCACGGGCCGCTCATCGGGAACGATCTCGGAATCCTCAGGAGTGACGGGTTCCGGAACCTTGGGAGGAGGGCTGGCCACCACCGGAGGCGGGACGGTCAGAATCACTTGAGGTTTTTTCGAAAAATGCCAGTAAGCAGCGGCGGCGGCTCCGACGAGCAGAAGGAGAAAGACCGACGACATGCCGGACGACTTCTTCTTTTTGGCTGCATAGTTGCGCCGCGGGGCCGCAGGTCGCGGGACGGCAACCGCGCGGTGGCCCTGCGCCGCAGAAGATTGGGCGATCGCCTGCAATTCGGTCGCTATCTCCGTGGCACTGGCATAGCGGGCGGCTGGAACCGGCTGGGTCGCACGGCGGATGATCGCGTCGAAACGCGTATCACAGTGGGAAATCAGCGAAGCCGGGCGGGGATCGTTATCGGGAAGCTTCCCTGTCAGAAGCTCGTGAAGAAGGACGCCGACGGAAAAAATATCAGCACGGTGGTCGACGGAATGTGGGTCGTTGACCACTTCGGGCGCGGTGTAATGAGGCGTTCCGAAAATTTCCTCGCCCTCTTCGATTTTCCGATCAAGCGGGCGGGCCAGTCCGAAGTCACCGATTTTCGGCTGGGCGTTGAGATCGAGAAGGACATTGGAAGGTTTGATGTCCCGATGAATGATGCCGTGTTGATGGGCGTGGGCGAGGCCGTGACAGATGCCGGTGACGAGGCGGATCACCTCGCTCGGATCGATGGCAATCCCATCCGCCGAGTGGAAAATCGACTTCCCGGGCACGAACTCCATGATGATGTAGAGCATCCCGTTCACCTCGCCGAAGTCGTAAACGCCGATGAGGTTCGGGTGATTCAGGCGGGCCATCGCCTTGGCTTCCGCTTCGAAGCCGGCGCAGAACGCCGCATCGCTGCTTAGCTCCATCGGCAGGATTTTCAAGGCGACCGTGCGATCCAAGGACTTTTGCACCGCACAATAGACCGCTCCCATTCCTCCGGTGGCGATGAGGCTTTGGATTTCATAACCTGGAAACAAAGGCGCGAGATCGGCCGGTTCCGGAGCTACGAAGCCGGCGTATTCATGGGAGTCGCTCATGGAAAAATGAAGTCTGTGGAGGCAGATTGCGCGGGAGGCTAAGCTTCATAAACGTTTGATTTCAAGAAGAATGATCCGCTAGCAGGGAAAACGGAGCTTGCCGGTTTGCAAGGAAGCCGGGATCAAATCACAGCATGAACGAAGCCGAGGTGATGAAAATCTGTGGGGAAGGTGGAATACGCCGGATGGTGGCCGCTTTTTACCGTCGGGTGCGGACCGACAACCTCATTGGGCCGATGTATCCGGACAACGATCTTGCCGGTGCGGAGGAACGCCTTGCGGAATTCCTCCTTTTCAGGCTCGGAGCGTCGACCCGCTATCTGGAAACCCGTGGCCATCCGAAACTCAGAATGCGCCACATCACCTTCAGGATCGGCATCGCCGAGCGGGACCGCTGGCTGGAGCTGATGACCTCCGCGATGGAGGAAAGCGGCGTGCCAGCCGATGCCCGCGGATTTCTTGACCCGTTTTTCGCGCAGGTCGCGGACTTCATGCGCAACCAGGCGGACCGCTGACGCCCGCGGAGCAATGCTCAGCCGAGTGGCGCATGATAGACGATCCACTCGGGGATCTTGATCGACGTGTTGTATAAAACATGAAGCGCGATCACCGCAGCGAGAGAGCCCGTCCCGGAGTAAAGCAGTGCGCAGGAAAAACCGAAGATGCCCACACTCACCAGTCCATAACCGTCGTAAAAATGGAGGATTGCGAAAACCGCGGATGACAGCAGCGCCCCCGGGACCACCCCGATCCGGTTCCGCACCGAGCCGAACAACACGCCTCGGTAGAGAATTTCCTCGGCGAGCGGTGCCAGCAGGCAGGCTGACACCACCACAAACACCAATCCCCACGTGCCGGCATCCCCCATGCTCAGTCCGCCTCCCGGCTCATTCATTCCTGCGGCCCCCATCGCCCAGCGGAGAAACTGATCCATGATCATCAGCAGCGAGAACATCCCCAGAATTTCCTTCACCCGGATTTTTTGATTCAGCCCCAACACCCGGACCGCATGGGAGGGCCGCTTGAAGAGCAAGCCGAGCGCGATCAACGCGGGCAATACCCGCGCGGTGGAATCCAGAAGAATCACCATTGCGGGAGGAATGCTGGCAAGATTGGCGAGTCCGAGATCCAGAGTCATACTGAAGCCGATCCACGCCAGGGTCGCTAGCAGGAACACCACCAGCCCCATCGACATCGGCCATGCCCCTCCATAGCCTGCGGGTTTGTTCGACAAGCCATCTTTGAGGGCTCTCAGGGCCGCCGGCACGAATGCCAGACCGATCACTCCCAGGATCCAGATCACCGATCTCGCCGCCACGGCGCGGGATCTCAGTCGAAAATTGTCCTCGCCGTAGATTTGCCGCCAGTGCGCACTGGGTGGCGCGGATTGCTCCCAGGATTCGATCAACTGGGCGTGCCACCAGCTGCCACGGTGATTGGCAAGCCGTCTCGAAGTCTCCCGAAATTCCGAAATCGTCCCGCCCGGAAGTACTTCCCCCAGCGTTTCCTGCATCGGCAAACCCTCATGGACCGCCTTTATAATTGCGAACGCCTCCAACCCCCGCGGGCTGATTGACTCCTCAGCCGCCAGTTTCCGGAAAACCTGCAGGGCGTCGGCCCGAATGGCCGCAGGGTTGCCCACCCCGACGAGCCGTCTCAGCCACTCCGGATCCTCCGCCATCGCATCGGCGAGACGCAGGTCCCGGTCGATTTTCACCATCGCAATCTCCTCAGTCCCAGGAACATAGCCTGCTGCTTTGCCAAAGTAATGATCCCACAGCCAAATTCCGAGAATGAATGTCAGCAGGGCAATCAGTGGCTCGGGGTAATCCCGCCGCAGAATGACACGGTACGGATTTCCCGGCGATGCCACGGCTGCCGATGAGTTTTTAATGATGTGGCAGTTTTTCTAAAAAAACGAGAATAGCAAGCCTCTCCTAACTTTAAATTTCAATAAAATATCAAGCCGCCGAAACCTCGAAATTTCCATTGGCGGCTTTGCATGAGCCATCGCAGGCTTTCTCCGAAGAAAATTCCCGATGCCAGACCCTACCGAACCCGTCATCCTTGCCACTTTCGGCATGGCGCTTGGCATCTTTGTGCTCTCCGCCGCTTACCAAAAACTCACCGCCCCCAAGACGGCGGCTGAAGGGTTGATGGAGCCTGAACCCGACGGGCCGGTGGCGGGCGACGGATCGCCCTATCAAGCGCCCGCCTTCGAAGAACCGCGGGTGGGACATCAGGCGGGGAAGGTTGCCACCTGGTTTTACCGGCCTTTCGATTTGGTCGGAATTGGTTTCATCTTTGTGTTGTTTTTCGGCCTGTCGATGGCCTCCGCCCGGTCGGCGGGTGAGGAAGCCGTGAATCCGGACGCTGCGGGACTTCTGACCTCCATCGCCTTTCAGTTCATCATCGCCGGAATCGTCACATTTTTCGTCATCGCCCGCATCCGACCGGTGGATTGGCTGGGACTCAGATGGTCGTCCTGGAGGTGGGTTTTCCTGATTGCCCCGGCCACCGTGTTTTTCATGTGGATGCTGATCGGTGGCCTGCAAGTGGCCGGATTCATGAACTGGATCGAGTCTTTGGGCGTCGAGACCATCCAGGATACCGTCAAACTCCTTCAAAATTCCAGTGATCCACTGCTCCTCGGCTTGATGGCGTTTGCCGCGATTGTCGCTGCGCCGCTGTGCGAGGAAATCGTCTTCCGCGGCTATCTTTACTCGGCTACGAAGAAATTCGCTGGACCCGGCGCGGCGGGATTTTGCTCGTCGCTGGTTTTCGCTGCCGCCCACGGCAGCCTGGCGGCCCTGCTGCCACTGCTGGTTTTTGGTGTGGTTCTCGTCGTGATTTACGAAAAAACCGGTTCGCTGTGGGCACCCATCGCGGTGCACGGCTGCTTCAATGGCGCGACCGTCATCACCCAGGTGATTGGCCGCTTTTACAACCTTCCGGTGGAAATCGCCCCATGAAAACCCTCCGGGACATCGGTGAAGACGCCCTGATCCAACGACTCGTCAGCCTGGTTCCGCGGAGCGAAATTCCCGCCGCCGGGCCGGGAGACGACTGCGCGGTCATCGATCACGAGGGGCAATCTTCCACGCTGCTTCTCCTCAAAACCGACGCGCTCGTCGAACACATCCATTTCCTGCCGGAGACCCCCGGCCGGTCCGTCGGGTGGAAGGCCGCCGCCCGGGTGATCTCCGACTTCGCGGCCATGGGCGGGCAGCCAGGCCATTTTCTCATCACGCTGGCGCTTCCCCCGGAAACCGCGGTCAGCTGGGTGGAAGAACTCTATCGTGGCATCGGCGATTGCCTGGAAATCCACGGCGGCTTGCTTGCCGGTGGAGAAACCTCAAGCGTCCCAAGTGGCTCGGCAGCAGTGATTTCCATCGCGGCCACCGGTTCCGTCCCGCGCGATCATCTGGTGCTGCGGTCCACGGCAGGCGTCGGCGATTCTCTGTTTGTCACCGGCAGGCTCGGCGGGTCCATCCGCGGAAAACACCTCGATTTCACGCCCCGCCTGCGCGAATCCCGCTGGCTCGTTTCGAATTACAAGCCCACCGCGCTGATGGATCTCTCCGACGGTTTGGCCAAAGATCTTCCCCGCCTCGCCGCCTCCTCCGGATGCGGATTCCGAATCGACACCGCCGCACTTCCTCTCAATCCCGGCTGCACGCCTGCCGAGGCCATCGGCGACGGCGAGGATTATGAAATCCTCTTCGCCATGCAACCCGCCCGCATCGACGGACTGGTCGCAGCGTGGTCTGCCGAATTTCCGGATCTTCCGCTAACCCGCATCGGCAGTCTGGTGGAAATCCCCGCCGGAGAGTCACTCACCGGCGGCTGGGAACATTTTTCCGCTCCTCGATGAATTCCGTCTCTGAATTCGACTTGAGGATCCGAGTCTGACAGGATTTCCCAACGTTCCGCCCTGAGCGGAAATCGTCCATGACCGCCCGCCATCCAATTTACTGCTGTCTCGCACTCCTGCTGTCCTCCTGCGACAAGCCGAAGGAAACAACCGCCGTGCCCGAACAAGCGGCAACCCCGCCACGTGTGACCAAGACCGTGCGTCCCGCCAGAACGGAACCTGAAAGCACGCCCGAGGAACTGCGGGAAATTTTCAAAAAGGCCGAGGACATCGAATCTCCCGAAGAGCGGAACCATGCGCTCGAAGAGGTGGTCTGGGACGCTCTCGAACTGGATCCCCAGCTTGCAAGCGAGGTGTTTCTGAAACTTACCCCGGGAAGCGAGGAGAAAAACCGGCTCATCCAGCACTACGCGATGCGCCTGGCCGAGCAGTCGATTGATGAGGCCATCAACTGGGCGACCACCCTTCCTGACGAAAAGGAACGTTCCCTCGCCTACGACAACATCGCCCTCGTCCTCGCGGAATCCGAGCCGGAGCGGGCCGCGCAACTGCTCTCGGAATCGGGAGTCGCCGGCCGGGACTTCGACGTGGCGGTGGTGCAGGTCCTCCAACGCTGGGCTGCGTTGGCTCCGGAAGGTGCCGCAGGTTGGGTGGTGCTTTTCGATGCCGGTGAGGCCCGCAGGGCCGGGCTGAAAGCGGTCGTCGGAACCTGGTCACGCAGCGATCCACAAGGTGCGTTGAACTGGATGGGCAGCCTTCAGAACCCCGATATCCAAGAAGAAGCGGTGAATGGAATGGCCGAAACCATTCTGGAAATGCCCGAAGGCAATCAGGACGATTTGCTGAGGCTCGTCACTCCGGAAATCCGCTCCCGTTTTGAATCGCTCAAAACCGAAGCGGCGGAACAATGACCCTTCAACTCAGACGGCCGAGTTCGCGAGCCACCAGCATCAGCGTTTCACGAACACCGGGGGCAAATCCGCCATCTGTCTGCACCGCAAGCATCACGGATCCCTCGCGGACGAATTCCAGCGGCACGGATCCGGAATAGAGCTTCAGTCCGCCGCTCCCGAAACCGAGATTCGGCAATAGCTGCTTGAGCGTTTCGAGCGCTCCCATGTCCTGGGGACTCACCCGGGCGATGTTGCGCATCCCGGGAAGCGCCCGCGAGCGCTGGAGGATTTCCTCAACATTCATTTCGCGGTCCACGCCGAAAATGGCGCGCAGCTCCAACTGGCGGATCGAATAGGAATCGGACTGCGAGGCATCGAATGAATCCGCGGCGACCGGAGGATTCGGAGTTGTCGAAGCACTCGGAGTTGCCGGAGCGAATGCCGTCGGCACCTGAATCGGTGCAACCGGCGTTTCAAAACTCGCCGCCGGTGGCGCTGTTGCAGCCGGCTGCGCGAATGCCTGCGCAGGTTCCATGAAGGGCTGCGGCGCGGAACTCGCCGCGGGCTCCTGCCAGTTCCCGAAAGCGGCGATTGCCGCCTGGGTCGATGGCGAAGGTCCACGCGTAGGCTCGACCGAAAATGGAGAAGCTGCCGGCTGTTGGGGAGCCAGCGAAAAAGGTGAGGCGGCCGCGGCCTGGGAAGCAGGTGCCGTCTCGAACGGCGCAGCGGAGAAGTCCTTGGCGGGTGCCTCGTAGCCGAAACCTTCCGAAGGTTCCGCGACTTGGAACGGCGAATCGGATTTGCGACGCTCTGGCAGCTTCGCCACCCTTCCGCTCTCGGCGGCGTTTGTCTCGGCCGCCTCGTCCACCACGGTGAAGGGGGATTCCTGGCGTGCTACCGCTGTAAACGGACTGGTAGCAGCGGAGGTTGCCGGCTCGGGAACCACCGCAAATGGCGAATCCTGCCGGGTGGCGGGCTGGTTCGGAAAGCTTTCAAAAATTCCTCGGGTCGTGCTCATGGTGAATTCGGATTGGAGTTGGAAATACGGATCAAGCGTCCTGCGCGTTAACGCAGGGTAAAAAAGCTTAATATTTACGAAATGTCGAGCCCCACGGCGAAAACCTTCAAATTTCCCCATTTTTCTCCAGCAGCCGTTTCAGCCGGTTTTTCATCGAAACCTTCGCGACGGCCGGAAGCCGGTCGACAAACAGGACGCCGTTCAGGTGGTCGATCTCATGTTGCAACGCCCTGGCCAGCAAGCCGTCCGTCTCGATGACCAGGACCGAACCATCCAACTGGGGCAGGGTCGCCTTCACCGCCTCCGGCCGGCGGACCTCGGCTCGGATCCCCTGGATGCTCAGGCAGCCTTCCATCCCGAATTCCTTGGCCTGGCCAAAGGCGAGCTCGGGATTGATGAAAATCAGCGGCATGATTTCCTCGATCTCCGCATCCACGCCATTCACCTTCAGAAAGGAAACGCACTCAGGATCGTGGGAGACGTCAATCACCGCCAGGCGCAGATCCTCCCCCACTTGAGGAGCGGCCAGACCTACGCCGTTCGCGTCCACCATCGTATCCAGCATGTCGGCGACAAGCTCGATGATCGAGTCATCCACCTCCGTAACGGGCCGGCAGCGTTGACGAAGGACGGGATGACCGTATTGGACGATTTCGCGAATCATGAGGATGTGCCAAGGTGTCTATTCAACAGATCCCGGAAGGTCAAACACGAGAAACCAATCAATTCCCGCACGGCCGGGACTCTTGAAAATTTTCTGAAAATCGATCATTCGAGGCTGAATAATCTCCGAACGGCTCCGTCGAAACACGCGTCATTGAAAAACAACACGTATATGAAAACCATCCTCACGACCGTTGCAATCGCCGCCCTCGCACTTCTTGGAGCTGCTCCTGAAGCGCAAGCCCGTCCCTACCACCACCAGTCCAGCCGCGTCTATGTTAGCAGCTACCGCTCCTGCGGCACGCCGGTTTACTCGGAACGCTACGTCAGCGGATACGACCGCTGCGGCGAGCCGATCTGGAGGGTCCGGAGCGTCCGCCAACCCTATTATCGTCCGGCGGTTCGGACTCATTATGTCGCGCCCTGCCCGCCGACCTATCGGAGTTCCTCCCGTTATTCCCATTCCCGCCACAGCAGGCCTTATTCGGGCGCCAGCGTTGTGGTTCAAGGCTTTTTCGGCCGTTGAAACTCTGGAGAATCCAGTGGGCCGACTCCCGATCTTCTCGAATCCGAATCCAAGTGTGTAGCGAGCTGAGCAAAAGTGGACGGAATTAAACTGAGCAAAAGTGGAATACTTCACTGAATGGCCGATTGCTCTGGCATCTTCGCATCCATTGCTTCCCGTTCGGCCCACCGCCGGAACGGATAGGGCTCTGCTGGAG
>JBGSTM010000217.1:0-15874 GCA_041736495.1 Akkermansiaceae bacterium | reverse complement strand
CTGTTCCCCGCTGTCCCTGCTCTGGCTGCCGGAAGCCCCTTTAGAGGATCAAGCGATACCGATCGCAGCCGCTTTCGGCGGTGAGCAGTCCGTTGTCACCTTCCGCAAGGGTTGGAGCCCAAAGGATACGTTTTTCGCCATCAAGGGTGGCACCCCCGCCGCCAATCACGGGCATATGGACGTGGGATCCTTCGTCTATGATGCCCACGGTGTCCGCTGGATCCACGACCTCGGGAAAGAGAATTACAACCTGCCTGACTATTTCGGCGGTAAACGCTGGACCTATTTCCGCCTCCAGAACCGCTCGCACAACACCCTTGAAATCAATGGTCAACTCCAGAATCCAAAAGCGAAACCCTGCCCGATCAGTTCCCACACACTCACCGGAAATCCACTCACCGCCACCTTCGATCTGTCCGCCGCCTACATCGGATCCGCGGAAAGAGTCGTGCGCGGCGTGACCTTCGACACCCGGTCCGGCGCGGTACACCTGAACGACGAAGTCACCAATCCTGCCGGCCCCGTCGTTTGGCGAGCCTTCACCGATGCAGAGGTGAATATCCAAGACGACCGCGTCGTTCTTCGGAAAAACGGCCGCCAGATCACCCTCCGCCGGGTCAGCGCGGAGGGAACCTGGACCGTCACGGAAGCCAAACCACCTACGCCTGAGGAAAATCAAAACCGCAGGTTTCGGGCGGTCGTGTTGACCCTCCCGCAGGCCGGACAGGTTTCCGCAGTCGTCGAAATCCAGCCGTGAATCACTTCGCGGTGAATTTGCGCCCGCGGCCGGTTTCCCAGGAACTGCGGACGCTGTTATAGAGCGAAGTGAGCTCCGCCTCCGAAAGAATCCGGTATTCGATGGTCTTGGCGTGGCTGGTCACCGGGTATTTTTTCACCACCATGTCCTGCACGTCCGTGCTGGCGCGATCGGCGGCCCTCTCGATCAACTCGCGCGCACGATCCGTCACCTCCGAAGCCGTGTTGCCCGGCGCGGCATCCGTGATCGGCGAGAGGTAATAAAACCGGGCCAGCGCCTGGCCGACGGTATCCACCGTGACTTCATCCACGATTACCGCTCCATCCAGCACGTATTTGTGGCGACTCACCGAGGCGATGCGGTCCAGCGCGACCATGAAATGTCCGCCGCCCAGCGTCGCCTGCCAGAATCGGTTCGGTCCGGCCGAATCACCGGGTTTGTCAGGTTCCGCCGCCGGTGGGTTCTGGGCAGACAGTGGCAGCGTGCAGGTGAGAAGCCCGGCGAGCAAAAACAGAAAAGGTTTTTTGAACATGCGGAAAACCTGACACGCCGTTTCCCGTTTGGCCAGCGTCCAAAACTCCACACTTCATTCCGCCGACCGGCGGCCCCGGATGCGCAGCAGGGCGGCCAGCATCCTCCAAGTGTCGGGCAACGGATTGACCTTGCCGCCTTTTTTTTCCACCCACGTCACCGGCACTTCCAGCCAATTCGTCCCGTCGTCCTTGAGGGCGCATAACAGTTCGGAGTCGAAGGCCAGGCCGTTCTCGCGCAGGCCGCCAGCAATGCGCCGGTATGCCGGGCCGTGCAGCACCTTCGCCCCGCATTGCGGATCCTCGCAACGCAGGCCAAGAATCAAATAGGCCGCTACCAGGAAGCCGCGGTGAAACAGCCCGCGCCACGGGCTTTCCTCCAGCCGGGTCGTCGCCGTGCGCTTGCGGATTCCCAGCGCCGAGCTGTCGGAATCCACCGCCGTCCGGATGAGCCGCAACAGCTCGGCCGGATCCACACTGCCGTCCGCATCCACAAACGCCAGCCACGCCGCGTCCGGCGATAAGGCCCACGCCTCCCTAACGACCGAGCCCTTTCCGTAATGCCGCGCGGCGAAATGAAGGTCCACCCGCGGGAAAACGGCGGAAAACCGGGCGGCCAGCTCTTTGAGCGGCGGGTGCTGCTCCGGGCCGGACCCGTCGTCCGCGATCACCCAGCGGATCGGCAACGGCGACCCGGCCAGCGCCTTCGCAAGCTCCGTCCCGAAGCCCGCCAACCGCGACGAATCATTCCACACCGGAGTGACCAGAAGGATTTCATCGGGCGAAACGGGCATGGGTTTGAATGCACCAAATTAGCATTGCGGGCCAATCGTTTCTTTCGTCGTATTTCATTATTTGACGAAAGTCGTCCTCATCATCGCCTGTTGGATCGCCGTGATCGGAGCCGGGGTTTTCCTCCGCTTCGAGCACCTGTCCAAGCGCCCGTTCCATGCGGACGAAGCCACCGGCGCGCGCATCACATCTGCCCGGATGGAGTCCGGCGACTATAAGTTCGATCCGTTCCACTATCACGGCCCCACGCTCAGCAGCCTCGCCGGTCCGCTCTGCAAGCTGAACGGCGAGCACCGCTGGAGCGAAATGAGCAAGACGCCACCGCGTGTCCTAACCGCCATTGCCGGGACGCTGCTGATACTTGTTCCGCTGCTGTGGCGCAGGCGCTTTGGAGACGGCCCCATGCTGCTCGCCGCCGCGCTGTTCGCGACATCGCCGCTGCTGGTCTATTACAGCCGGATGTTCATCCACGAGTCGCTGCTCGTGCTGCTCGGGATGCTGGCGCTGGCTTCGCTAACAAAAGCGCCGCGTTACGGGATTCCCGGGGTGTTCATCGGCCTGATGTTCGCCACCAAGGAGAGCTTCGCCATCACCATGCTCGCATGGATGGGTGCCGCCATGCTGGTCGCGCTGGAAAACCGGAAACAACTCGACCGCGCATGGTGGGTTTCCGCCTGGCGGGACTATCGGATTCCGGTCGCCGCTTCAATGCTCACGGCCGCTCTGGTTTCTGGATTCTTCTACACTGACGGTTTCCGCCAGCCCGGTGGAGCCATCGACGCGGTCCGCACGTTCTTCGTTTATGAAACTGTCGACGGACATGGCAAACCGTTCGGATGGTATCTCGGATTGTTAGCCTGGCCGTTCAAATCCGGCGGTGTTTGGTGGTTCGGAACGCCGGTGGTCATCCTAGCGCTGCTAGGTTATATTTCCTCGTTCCGCCGCAAGGAAGGTCGATCCATGATCCGCTTCATCGCCTACGCCGCGGTCGGGCACTTCGCGATATACAGTCTCATCGCCTACAAGACACCATGGCTCGCCTGCCTGCCGTGGGCGCATGTCTGCCTGCTCGCCGGATTCGGCGTGGCGGGATTTTCCAGTCACCGGCCATGGATGAAAACCACTCTCTGCCTGCTAGCCGGTGCGACGCTCGCCACCCAGTTCCATCAGGCCCGCCAGGCCACCGGACGTTTCGCTTCGGACGACCGGAATCCCTTCGCCTACGTCCCCACCCGCAACGACATGGAAAACCTGGAGCCCTGGCTCAAGCAGCTCCAACAGGTCGCGCCCGGCGGCACGCTGGAACCGATCGGCGTGATCGGCGCCGACTATTGGCCGCTGCCATGGTATCTCCGCTCGTTCGGGAAAATCGGCTACTGGCCGACACCGTCAAGCGACCTAACCAAACTGCCGCTGGTCTTCGCCATGCCTGAAGTTGAGGCCGGCGTCGTCGACCAGCTCCAACAGACCCACACCCCGCTGCCCCGCGGCCTGCGCGCCGGAGTGCCGGTGGTTCTGTTCGTGAGAAACGACATCTGGAATTCATGGAAGAACGAAGGGAAATAACAACTGGAGCGCGGAATTTATTCCGCGCGAACTGTTCGGTATCATCCGCGCGGAATCAATTCCGCGCTCCAATCATGGTGTCGAATCACCCCCGAAAAACGCCATGATGCCGCTCCCACCATCCCATCTCTTCACCCACGAGGCGATGAACACCACTTTCCAGCTGCGCCTGTGCGCCGCTGAGGCATCCTACGCGGCGGACATGGCCCGCGAGTGTTTCGATCACCTCGATTTCCTCGAATCCCGCCTCAGCCGCTATGTGGACGACAGCGACGTCTCGCGCATCAACTATCTCTTGGCCGGGCAAACGCTCTACATCAACGAATCCACCCACCTCTGCCTGCTAGCCGCGCTCGGCGCCTACGCCCGTACCGGCGGCTTGTTCGACATCACGCTCGGCCGCCGCATCGAGCACCGGAAATCGGGCGATGAAAGCGAAGTCCCACCGCTGCTAGGACGGCTCACGATCCATCCGGACATCTCCGCCGTCACCTGTGACGAACCCGGCCGCGAGATCGACCTCGGCGGCATCGGCAAGGGCTTCGCGCTCGACCAGCTCAGGGAAATCCTCCTCGACTGGGGCGCGGATGGCGGTTTGCTAACCGCTGGAGCCAGTTCGTTGTTAGCTTTTGGTCCGGATGAATGGCCGGTCGAACTCACGGGCGATCGGGAAACGGTGCGGATCTCACTTTTCAACCAATCCCTCAGTGCGTCCGGAACCGGCATCCAGGGCAGCCACATCATCCACCCCGGCGGCGACGACGCCATGCCGACACGATCCTGCGATCGCGTCTGGGTGGTCGCTCCCCAGGCCGCGCTCGCGGAAATCTGGTCCACCGCGCTGATGCTGTTGGAGCCGGAAGTGATCGTGGAGTTCATCGCCGGAGACGAAGCCGTGGCTGCGGTTTATATCGACCGTGACGGCAAGGTTTCGCCCGTCTGGACTGCTCCGACATGTCGGAGCTTTCCCACAGGCCGACATGTCGGCCTGTGAAAAAGCGGGAACATGTTCCCGCAGTCCGAAGGGTCTCAATCCGGCGCGTGAACCAGCAGTACGATCTCGCCCTTCGGCGGATGTGCTTGGAAATGCGCCAGCACTTCGGCGGCGGTGCCGCGGTGATAGGTCTCGAACTTCTTCGTCAACTCGCGGGCCACGCAGGCTCGGGCGAGGGGATTCACCTCTGCTAGAATTTCAAGCGTCGAGACAATCCGGTGCGGCGACTCGAAGAAGATGCCGGTTTCCCCCGACTCCAGCGCGGCGGTGAGCGCACTGCGGCGCTTGCCGGATTTGACGGATAGAAATCCGCCGAAGCGGAAGGCGTGGCAGGGAAATCCGGAGCCAATGAGCGCCGTGATCACCGCGGATGGCCCGGGCAGCACTTCAAGCGGTGTGCCGGATTCGATGCAGGCTTGCACCAGCCGGTAGCCGGGATCCGAAATCCCAGGCATGCCCGCGTCGCTGATGACGGCGATGGTTTCGCCCGCCCGGGCCGCCGCGATGAGATCCGGCGCCCGGCGTGCTTCGTTGTGTTCGTGGAGCGAGACGAGGGGTTTTCCCGAAATCCCGTGATGGGCTAACAATTGCCCCGAGTGACGGGTGTCTTCACAAGCGATGCGATCCGCAGCGCGGAGGATTTCCAAAGCGCGGAGCGTGATGTCGCTCATGTTGCCGATGGGAGTCGGGACGAGGATGACGCGGCCGGTGATTTCGGGTGACGCATCCATGATTCAGGCGGGATGAATCCCGCGCTCCAATTTTGAGCGCTCCTCGTCGGAAATCAATTTCGGCCTTCCTTCGTGATCCACACGCACGTTCGTCATGCTGCCGAAAGCGGCGGTTTCTCCAGCAGCGTTGAGCACCTCGAAATTCCACGAGACTGACGATGCGCCGATCCGTGAAATCCCCAACAGCACCTCATAACGATCCCCGCATTGAAACGGCCGCTTGTAGTCACAAGCCACTTTGACTCGCGGCCAGCCGCCTTGATCACGATCAAACACAAGAATCCCAAGCGAACGCAGAAACGCATGCTCCGCCGCCTCGACGTATTTGAAAACGTTCGGAAAATGCATCCAGCCGCTGGCATCGGTATCGCTGAATGCGATTTCGCCCGCCTGTCGATAGACCGGATTTTCCATGGGCGGGGTCACTCGAACTTGCTGACGAGCACGGACGCGTTGTGGCCGCCGAAGCCGAAGCTGTTGCTCAGCGCTACCTTGACGGGAACTTCGCGAGCGATGTTAGGAACAACGTCCAGATCGCACTCGGGATCCTGTTCCTCCACATTGATCGTCGGCGGAATGACGCCGTCCCGGATGGCCATGATGCTTGCGATAAGCTCCACGCCGCCGGCCGCGCCGAGCATGTGGCCGGTCATCGACTTGGTGGAACTGACCATCAGGCCGTTCGTCGCATAGTCGCCGAAGGCAAGTTTGATGGCTTTCGTTTCAGCAACGTCGCCGAGGCCGGTAGAGGTGGCGTGGGCGTTGAGATAGTCCACGTCTTCCGGATTCTTTTTCCCGTGTTTAAGCGCCATGCCGATGGCGTAGGCCGGGCCGCTGCCATCGGGGGACGGCGCGCTGAGATGATAGGCGTCCGCGCTGACGCCGTAGCCGATGAGCTCGGCGTAGATGTGGGCGCCGCGCTTGAGCGCGTGTTCGAGTTCCTCGATGACGACCACGCCGGCACCTTCGCCCATGACGAAGCCGTCGCGGTTTTTATCAAAGGGGCGCGAGGCTTTTTCCGGCTCGTCGTTGCGGGTGCTCAGCGCTTTCATGCTGCTGAATCCGGCGTAGCCCATCGGCAGGATCGCGGCTTCCGCGCCGCCGCAGACGAAGGCGTCCGCGTCGCCGAACTTGATGATGCGCCAGGCTTCGCCGATGTTGTGATTCGAGGTCGCGCAGGCGGTGACGATGACCATGTTAGGACCATGCAGGCCGTATTCCATGGAAATGATGCCGCTGGCGAGGTTGGAAATCATCATCGGAATCGTGAACGCGGATACCCGTTTGGGGCCCTTGGCAATGTAAGTCGAGTGCTCGCGCTCCAGCGTCGAAAGACCACCGATGCCGCTGCCGACCATCACTCCGAAGCGGCGCGAATCGATGGTGGAAATGTCGATGCCGCAGTCCTCCATCGCCATTTTTGATGCTGCGACGGCGAGCTGCACGTAGCGGTCCGAGCGCCGGGCGTCCTTGGGGACGTTGAAATAGTCGTCCGCGTTGAAATCCTTCACTTCGCCGCCGATTTTACAATCGAACGCCGTCGCATCGAATTGAGTGATGGTTCCGATGCCACTGCGCCCCTCCTTGAGACCGTCCCAAGTGGTCGCCAGGTCCTTGCCAAGTGGGGTGATACATCCAATGCCGGTGATGACGACGCGTCGTTCGCTCATAATTAGTGGGGAAGCGTGGCGTCTCGGGACCAACCACGCAAGCCTCATCATCACCTAGGCTATTTAACTCGATATGAATGAGTTACTTGTCCTTCAAGGCAGTCCCGGCGGGGCTGAGGATGAGGTCGTCCGCGTTATACGGGACGCGGTCGGGGCCGGCCGAGCGCAATTCCAATTGCCGCCATGCTTCGGGATGGACGATCAGCGGACTGCCCCAACGGTCGACCAGCAGGCCTTCTTTGGAAAAAACCGGATGTCGTGTGGAAACGAAAACCTCGCGGTTCGCATTCTCGCCGCGGAGGGCGGCGGAGAGATCCTCGTTACCACCGATGGAGAAACGGCCGGATTCCTTGATCACTGAGAAATAGCCCGTCGTCACGCGGTGGACTTTCCGCAAGTCATCGATGGGTGGCGTGGACGGGTCGCCGTAACCCGCGAGCAGGGATTCCGCCGCCGTCGGTTCAACCGGCGGGGACGGTTTGATTTCGCTCCTCGCCGGCGGAGCGGGAGGTGGTTTCACTGGGAAATCGAGCCGGTTCGATACCCAGATGACCATCGCCATCAGGGCGAAGAGCAGAATGACGACGACGATGGGCAACGACCGGCGCATGGCGGATTCAAAGCATGAACCCGACCGGCCGGACAACCCCAAATCTTCCCGACGCGCGAATCAGGTTCGTCAGGGCATCTGGTGAACTGCGCGTTTCCGACCTAATAACTCCGGCCCCAAAGAGCGAAGGTACTCGTTTCCGCACCGGTGAGAATGCATTTTCCGCTGCTGGCGCGGAGGGCTTCCGGCAGCTTGGCTTCGGCAATCGGGATGCAGCGGATGGTGATTTTATGATGCTTGGAGAGTTCGTCTTCCTGCTCGGCAGTCCCCGCCCACGGGGTGTAGAGCCAGCCGGGATTTTCCGTGGCCCAGTGGGCGTGGAAGATGTCGAGGCGGGTGCAGAACGTGATGTTCGTGTTGCGGAAGGCGGTAGCGCGGGCGAGCAGGGAATCGTGGATTTCCCCGAGGATGTCGGGGACACGCTGGATGAATTCCTCCTTGTCGGAAAATTGCTTGTCGGAAATTGCCTGGTCGCGGCGCTGGACACAGATCTTGCGGGTCTCGATGTCGCGCGGGCCGATCTCGATGCGGATGGGCACGCCTTTTTTGATCCACTCCCACTTTTTCACCCCGCCATTGAGGTCGCGGGTGTCGACGTGGACACGCAGCGGGTCACCGCGAAATACCTGGTGGCGCAAGGTTTCGGCGAGCGCCTGGCAGGCGTCGAGCACGGCCTGGCGGCTGTCTTCCTTCGGGGTGATCGGCAGAATCACGATCTGCTGGGTGGCGACGCGCGGGGGCAGGACGAGGCCGTCGTCATCGGCGTGGGCCATGATCAGCGTGCCGATCATGCGGGTGGAGACGCCCCATGACGTGGTGTGGGCGTGCTGGACTGTGCCGTCGCGGCCGGTGAAGGAAATGTTCTGCGCCTTGGAGAAATTCTGGCCGAGGTAGTGCGAGGTGCCGGCTTGGATGGCTTTGCAATCCTGGACCATCGCCTCGACGGTGAGCGTCATTTCGGCACCAGGGAACCGCTCGTTCTCGGTTTTTTCACCGGGGACCACCGGAATGGCGAGGTGGTCGCGGAGGAATTCTTCGTATTGGCCGTGCATCAGGCGGGTTTCGGCGATGGCTTCGTCCTTCGTCTCGTGCGCGGTGTGCCCTTCCTGCCAGAGGAACTCGGCGGTGCGGAGAAACAGGCGCGGCCGCATTTCCCAGCGCATGACATTGGCCCACTGGTTGATGAGCAGCGGCAGGTCGCGATAGGATTCGATCCAGCGCGCGAAGGCCGCGCCGATGATGGTTTCCGAGGTCGGCCGGATGACGTAGGGCTCGGCGAGTTCGCCAGCGGGGATCATTTTGGTTTTGCCGGTGACCGGGTCTTTCACCGCTTCGAGCCGGTGGTGGGTGACCACGGCGCATTCGGTGGCGAATCCTTCCGCGTGCTCCGCCTCTTTTTCCAAATAGGCGAGCGGGATGAGCAGGGGGAAATAGGCGTTCTGGTGGCCGGTCGCCTTGAAGCGGCGGTCAAGCTGCTGCTGGATGAGCTCCCAGATGCCGTATCCCCACGGCTTGATGACCATGCAGCCGCGGGTCTCCGAGTTTTCCGCCATGTCGGCGGCCTTGATGACTTGCTGGTACCACTCGGGGAAATCCTGGGCACGGGTCGGGGTGATGGCGGTCTTTTCGGCGGACATGGTGGCTGCACAGATAGGAATCACGGAGCGGCGGAAAGAGCATCAAAAATTTCTCTCCCGGTCCGAGTTCGCAGCGCGGGAAAATTTCCAAAAAATCCCGAGTTGGGGGTTTGACAGGGGGGGGACAAGTTGGCTTAGTCAGTCGCAAGGATATAAAACCCTGTGTGCGCATGAGCGAAAACGAAAACCAACCACCAGCTCCGTCCAAGCAGACGTCGAGCGTGCCCCTTAAAAAGGAAACCGTCCGCATCACCTTGAAAGCGGCTGACGCACCGCCGGCCGTTCCCTCGGCCACCGTGCCGATGGCACCGCCCGTGAGACCACCGGTTCCAACTGCGCCTCCGACACCGACCGGTGGTCCGCCACGTCCGTCCGCTCCGGCACCGACCATTCCTCTCCGCCCTGCAGGTGCTCCGGCCATGTCCCCGGCCCCGACCATCCGTCTGGCCACCACGGCAGCACCGACCGGACCCGTAAGGCCCGCCGGCGGCGCTCCGACCATGGCGCTTCCCAAAGCCACCGTCCAACTTCAAGCGCCAACCCAACCTCTTGGAACTTCGTTTTCCTCGCCCTCGCAAATGGCGACGATGCAAGCCGATGATGAGGAGGAAGAAGGCGGCAACGAAGGACTCGCCAACATTCTCGCGGGCGTTGGTCTGGCAGCGGCGCTGGTTGTGCTCGCCTTCCAGCTGATGACCGCCAATCTGTGGATCAGCGCTCCGGATAGCCAGGCTCCCGGCGACTGGACCCAGTTGTCCCCGCTCTGAGTGGGCTGGGTTTTTCAATCAATCAAACCTTCAAATAACTGATATTATGGCCTGGCCCGTCCTCAGCATCATCTTTGCAGCAGCAGTGATCTTCTTCTCCTTGTAACGGAGAGTGACCGCAACCGACTGAGGCCGCTGGCTTCGGTATGAAATCCAACAAGAGCCGCCCCGCGATCCGCAGGGCGGCTATTGACGTCTCGGGGTTCCGCATGCAAGGTCCGCCCATGGCTCTGAAACTTACCGACGCAAATTTTCAATCTGAAGTAATCGACTCCGACTTGCCCGTCCTCGTGGACTTCTGGGCGGAGTGGTGCGGCCCCTGCAAAATGATCGGCCCCGTCATCGACCAGGTCGCCACCGATCTGGAAGGCGTGGCCAAGGTCGGCAAGGTCAACGTGGACGACGCCCGCGAACTCGCCGTGAAATACAACGTGCGCTCCATCCCACTGCTGTTGTTCTTCAAGAACGGCGAGGTGAAGGACCAGATCGTCGGCGCGAGCGTGACCAAGGACCAGCTCAAGGCGAAGCTGCAGGCGCTGGCGTAAATCAGCATTTCAAATGGCCGGCCCGGAGTGATCCGGGTCGGCTTTTTTGTTTACCAGGTGATCTCGCCGGTTCGTCCGCTGGGAAGCCTGTAGGTCGCGCTCTTCTCCGACGGATCGACTTCAAGCGTGGCACCCCAATTCTTGCTGGCGTCGCCATCCAGGACACTAATCGAAGTCACGCCGTCGGGCGACGTGATCCGCGTCTCGGTCGTATAGAAATCCACGTGGTTCCAATATTGCACGATGCTGATCTGATAGCCTGTCGAAGTCGTCGCGGAGCAGAGCGTGTGCTGCTTTCCGAAAACATCCGGCAACCAGACTCCATACGCCAAGGGCAGTGCGAAGCTGAGAAAAATGGCGAGTGAAACTGAAACGAACCATCCTCGAATCCCAAGCGGTTTTCTGCGGATGACGTATCGATAGCCGAACGCCACTGCGATGACGAACAGCGAGGGGATGAAAAAGATTCCGTCCATCGTTAGCATTGAGGTGGAATGATGAGTTAGGCAGCGCGTTTTCTCCGCAGCATCGCGGCGGCGGTGGCGAGGATGACTAGCAGGCTGGTAGAAGGTTCCGGTACGTTCGGTACTTGCGGCGTCGCGCTGCCATCCGCCGGAGTGAGCCCGTGCTCGGCGTATTGCTGCTGGGTTTCCAAGACGACCGCTCCGGAGAAGAGCGTGACAAGCTGATAGCGGGCCGCGAGTTCCGACCGGGCGGCGTCGGGCATCGGGTTGTTGGATTTCTCGGCGGCGGAGGCGGCCCAGAGTCGGGCGAGGTGATCCCAGACCTTGGTGCCCGGGAGGTTTTCCAAAGTGGCGGAGCGTTTCCATGTCCAGCCGGATTCCTGGTGCTCGGTTTGCAGGTTCCTGAGAAACTGTGAGAAATCCCGCTCTGGTGCTAACAGTAGCGGGCCGCGCTTGATCGTTCCGGTCCGGTAGATCGCTTCCGCCAAGCGGTTGGGCCCGGCAACTGCCTCGATTTCATGAATCACCGGGCGGATGCTGCCGCGTTCGATCTGTTGGAGCAGCGCTTCCGGCTGCGACAAGCCCACCGCCTGCGGCCCGTGGATCCAGACGATCGGTGCCCCGGACTCCCGCGCCAGACGGATGCCTTCGCGCAGCGCGGGCTCGTTGTCCCGGCCGCCGCTGAATGGATAGGCCGCGAGTTCCTCCAGCGTCACCCGCCGCGCGTGGTCGTCGGCAAGTAACAGAATCAAACCGTCGCCGGATTGTTTGCCAAGGGCGCTGACGATCCAGTCCCTGGCCTGCGACAGTGCTGCGGAGCCATCGATGATCACCACGATCTTGTTCGCGGCGGGACAAGGCGCGGTCGTCGGCTCGCGGACCAGGAACCGTTCTTCAGGTTTCGCAAAGCGGTCCTCGCACCACACGACCGGCGGGGTTTCCGGAAGTGGCGCGGTGCACAAGGCGGTTCCCGGCGACATCAGGCCCGACTTGCCGAGAGTGGCAGACAGCGAGCGGCCCGTGCCATCGGCGATCGAATCCTGCGGTTTTCCGGGTCCTGCCAGGCTGAACTCGCAGTTCCCCTGAAGCCAGACCGCGTTCTCCAGATTCTCCGCAAGGCCGAAATTCCGTTCCATCACATGCGGCAGCTCCCAGCGCCCGTTTTCCAGCGGCGCGCTCACGCCGAAGCGGATCTTCATCTGCCCGTTCGCCGGCACCGGGAAACACTGCACCATAATGGTGTCCGGGCCCACGACATTCACCAGCACCGGGTCCCGCCGCTGCACCACGGCCACCGCCTTGTAGGCCGCCTTCACCTTGGACACCGAGCTGAACGCCGCTTCCCGCGGCTCGCCGTTCACCCATAGTGTCAGCCGGGAAACGCGGCCGCCGGCCGGCAGTTTCACTTGGCAGCGCGCTTCCTTGACCTGGTTGGAGGTGTTCTTGAAAACCATCGTCCACTCGCCGTAACCGATCCGCGAGGCGGCATCCACGTGACCGTCGAAACGGGATTCGCTCAAATCCAGGTTTTTCAACCGCACCGCCACTTCGTCGCCGCCGAGGTGGTCGTCGAATTCGAAATCTCCCATCCGATCGCCTCGCCCCAGTCCGCCATGAGTGCCCGCAGGCGGCTTCACCGAGTTGAACGGCTTGCCCGTCACCCGGAAAAACACGTCGCGCGCCTTTTCCGAGTTAAGCGGGGCGAAGCCCGAACCGCCAAACATCGACACCGGGATCCGCCAACTGCTCAGCAGCCAGCCGGAGATATCCGTCGCCTGTGACATCCCGCGGCCGCCCTCGTAGCAGGCTTTGAGCAGCGTGCGGTCCGAGTGAAGCGCCCGCAACCGCGAGACTGCCGCCGGGGAATCCTTACCACCCGCCATCGCCGTGGCGAGATTCGCCCGCGTCCACAGCGCCGGGCCTTCCAGCGAGGCCAGAACTAGCAGTCCCGCCATGGCACCCATTCTCCAGCCGATCTTGAACTGCGCCGGTTCCGGCGATTCCGCACGCGCCCGGCGGCCGATCAACCAAGAGGTGATCGCCGCGAAGATGGGCGTCAGCGAGACCATTCCCAGCCCGAAAAGGATCAGTCCGATGATCGAAAAATGGATGATCGGCAGGAACAGCAACCCGTAGAACATCGCCGTCACCAGCGTGAAGCCCGCCGCCGCTCCGCGGGTGGATTCCTTGCCATTTCCGCGCAGGAGCCAGGCGTTCAAGGCCGGCACCAGCGCGATCCATGCGGCGTGCCACCACGTCGGCACCGGGCTGAAAAACACGCCGCCGCAAAACGACGAGACCAGCTCGAACAACAACACGCCGAGCGGCAGAACCACCCCGAAAGTCCATTTCAGCAATCCTCCCTGCTCCCGCGAGGCTGGCACCGCCGCCACCCGGTTTCCCGCCGGCCGGTAGCCCGCGTCCAGGCGGCCGAGGATGTTCTCCAGATGCATCACCCCGATCACCTCGGCGTCCAGTTTCTCCGCCTCTTCATGGATGTGCCGCCGCAGGTCATCCTTCAGGTCCAGCGCGTCCTGCCCGGTGAATCCCTCGCGGGCTGTCCGCTCCTGGAGATATTCCGCCAATCGCTGTTCAGTTGGTGTCGTCCACGTTTTCATGATGAGGGTTCTGTTGGGTTACTCCTGTTCCTGATTTTTATCATCCATGTGAGGTTTTGATGAAATGCCGGTGAAATCCACGCTTGCCTGAAAGGCCGCCACGCCGCGCCGCATCTCGGAGAAATGAAGCTCCATTTCCAAGGCCAGCGCCCTACCCTCCGCCGTCGCGGAGTAATACTTGCGGGCCGGCCCTTCCGACGATTCCTCCAAGCGCGTCGTCACCAGTCCCTGCCGCTTCAACCTTGCCAGCAGCGGGTAAATCGACCCTTCCGCCACGCCCACTCCGGGCACCGCCACCAGCGCTTTCACCAGCGCGTAGCCATACCACTCCGAGGCCGACAGGGCCATCAGGATGCAAAGGTCCAGCACTCCCTTGCGCATCTGCACGGTCCAGTTCTCAAACTGCGCCGCCGAGGTCTCCCGCTCTGAATCCGCTTGGCTCATTACAACCATGTATCTTGCGTCACAAGGTAGCTGTCAACGGAATTTTCCGGAGCAGATGAATTTCTCGTTGAGCCCCAGCCAAACGAACTAAGGTGTTGGGTATGAAAAATCTGACCACCCTCGCCTCGCTGTGCGTCGCGGCGATCCTTCCCTCCTGTGCCGACCCCGCCTCGAAACCTGCGGTGCCCGCACCGGAACCCGTCTACATCAGCGAGTCCGCCTTGCCCGAGGGCTGGCCTGCTCCCGGGCCGTTCAATCAGGTGACCCGGAAAAAATATCCCGCCTATCGCGCGGCGTTCACCAGCAGTTCCAGCCCGAACGGCGGATTCTGGACGCTATTCAAACACATCAAACGAAACGATATCCCGATGACCTCGCCCGTGGAAATGACCATGAAGGACGACGATGACGGGATGGAGATGGAGCAAATGGGTTTCCTCTATCAATCCCCCAGAGTCGGAAAAACCGGAGCGGATGGCGAAACCGTCGAAGTCCGCGATGTGCCCGCGCTGAGCGTGCTCGGCTACACCTGGCAAGGCCCGCGCGGCGATGCGGAAATCGCCAAGGCCCGCGCGGCAATCGACGCGGTGCTCGCGGAGAAAAAACTCTCCGCCACGGGCTACCGCTTGTTCGGCTACAACGGCCCGTCAGTGACGCGAAAAAAGCAGACCCACGAACTGCAGGCGGTTCTCAAGTGATGCGAATCCTCGCGCTGGGTTTGCTGCCCGGACTATTGCCGCTCGCCGCGTGGTGGGTGGCGTTTCACGAACGCAGGATTTTGCGTCATGGCGTCCCCCTGTCGCCCGAAGGACTGGGAGATGCGGCGCTCATGGGAGTCGCCCATCCGGAGAAAATCCGGCTGATGGAAGTGGACCGGATTCCGGGGCTCAATGGCCCGCTGGTGAAATTACTTTCGCGGATCATGCCCGCGGTTTTGCCTAACACCGTCGGCTTGTCGCTGCGATACGGAATCTACATCCGGTCGAAATACCGGGGAAACCGCCATCTCATCGCCCACGAATGCGTCCACACCGGGCAGTATGAACGCCGCGCGCACATCGCCGGATTTCTCCGAGCTTATTTCACCGAGTGCATCGAACTCGGCTACCCGGACGCGCCGATGGAGCAGGAGGCGATCCTGAAGTCGGCGGCGTTATTTGCAGATTGATGGCTGATTTTTGATCCTGATTGCGGTCACAGAAACAAAAAAAGCCTCTCGTTTTCACGAGAGACTTTTCTGATGGAAATGGCCTGGCGGTTGGAAACCGCTGCCACGGATCAGCGGTTACCGCGGTCTTCGCCTCCGGCTGCGGTCTTTTGGGAACGCTTGCGGACGTTGGCGTCGAGGATGCGCTTGCGCAGGCGGATGTTCTGAGGGGTGGCTTCGACGAGTTCGTCGGCATCGATGTATTCGATGGCGCGCTCAAGGGAGAAACGCAGGGCAGGGGTCAACTTGGAGGTCTTGTCCTTGCCGGACGAACGCATGTTGTCGAGGTGCTTTTCCTTCACGGGGTTGACCGGAAGATCGCCGACGCGGGGGTTTTCGCCCACCAGCATGCCGCCGTAAACCGCATCGCCGGGGGCGACGAAGAGGATACCGCGTTCTTCGAGCGTTTGCAGGGAGAACGGAGTGGCGGTGCCGGAATCCATGGAAACCAGCGTGCCGGTCGTGCGGTTCTGGATGTCACCGGCGTGCGGTGCGTATTCCTTGAACAGATGGGACATGATGCCGTGGCCGGACGTCAGGTT